>CATLEX010000005.1 GCA_949927455.1 uncultured Clostridia bacterium | reverse complement strand
ATATATTTGAAGAAGATGATGTAAGGAAAGAAGTTATGAACGAATTTATAGAACAAAAAGATGGTTTTAATAATAAACAAGTAATTAAGCAAGGTGCATATAAATATAGCCATCTTTATCATCAAAATATTTGTAAAATTATAGATCATAAATATGTGGTAATGATTTAATTACCACATATTTGTTTTTATTTGAAATAATCCATAATTCCAGTATAAATTCCCCAAGCAAGCACTTCTTGATAATTATCGGTTTTTAGCAAAGAAAGCTCATTTGAATTTGACAAAAAACCACATTCTACAATCGTAAAAGGAATTTCTAAATTTTTAGATAGATAAATGTCAGGTACTTTTTCAGGAACTCGTTTGTTTTCCTTTTGAATAGCATAATTCAAATTATCTTGAATACAGTTGGCAAGCTTTAAGCTGTTGTCATTATCTTTTTTATAAAAGGTTTGCCAACCGCTATATTTGGTGCTTGGAATTTTGTTTAAATGAATAGAAACAAAAATTTCTGCATTAGAGGTATTTCCAATTTCAGCTCTATTTTTCATGTCAGAAATTTTCTTTTTTCGAATAGTATCACTATCCAATTCATAAATTCCATTTTCATCAGAACGAGTTAAAATAACGGTGCAAGAGGAGGATTCGAGCAACTTTTGTAGTTTTTCTACAATAGATAAATTAATAGAAGATTCATAAGTTCCATCTTCTGCAACTGCACCACCATCAGGCAATCCGTGTCCTGCATCTAAAATAACAACATGATTAGAAATTGGCAAAGAAGAAGTTGGAACTGTTTGTAGCTCCCTAGTTGTAAGGTTAAAAAATAAAACTGAAATAATCATGCAAGAGAGAATAAAAACGATTTTTTTTCTATTTAAAATAATCATAAAATCACCAATATAATATATGAAAATTATTGAAAAGATATGATAAAAATAATTAAATTTTCCTATTGAATTATTCGTTTTTTTATTATAAAATAGAAGGGAAGTTTGGAGATGGAGAAAGACAAATGAAAAATATAATTATCAAAATACTAAAGAAATATAAAATACAATTTGTCATTGTGTGGACTTTTATTGCCATTAATATGTATTTGCTAACCATTCCACCACAAATTATCGGAAAAATAGTAGATTTGTTATATAATATAGAAGGAAATAAAGAATTGATTGTTAGGCAAGCAATGTTTCTTGTGCTTTCTGCTATTGGTTTGTTGCTTGTGAGAATGCCATGGAGATATAGTGTTGGCATTATTGTTCGTGGATTTGAAAAAGATTTGAAAAATAAGTTGTTTGACCAATTTATGAAAATAAAAATGGTTCAATTACAAACTATAAAAAATGGTGAATTCATGTCATATTTTACAAAAGATATTGGTGAAATGCGAGTGTTTTTATATCGAGCAGTTTCACTTGGCTCTAGAATTATAGCAATCTTAATTATGGCGACTTATCAAATGATGACAGGTGTAAATGTAAAATTAACACTTGTTACAATGTGCCCTATTATTGTGACAAGTTATCTTGTAGTAAGAATAAAAAAATATGTGGAAATTAGTTTTAAGAAATCGCAGAAATGTTACACAGCTATGTCAGAGTTTGTGCAAGAAAGTACAGATAGTATCAAAACCACAAAAGCATATTCAGGTGAAATGAGCCAACTCAAAGAATTCATTAAAAGAAATCGTTTCTTAAAACAAGCGAATAATGCAGTTGATGTACATTCTACATTGCTTTCAACTTGCATTAATATTTGTTTTGGCTTGTGTTATGGAATTTCTTTGATATATGGCTCAAAATTGGTTTTGGAAGGCACCATTACGACTGGTGAGTTTATTGCATTTAATGGATATATTGGATTGTTTGTTAATCCAGTTTCATGGATACCAGGATTAATTTCACGTTTTAAAAGAGCACAGATCTCATATCAAAGATTATCAAAAGTGTTTGAATTAGAGAGAGAAAAAGTTTCAGTTTCAAATTTAAAATCAGAAAATTTAATTTCTGGTGATATTGTCATTAAGGATTTGACTTATAACTATACGCAAAATATTGAAGTTGCGCTAAATCACATTAATCTTGAAATTAAAGAAGGGGAAACTTTAGGAATTATTGGTACAATTGGTAGTGGAAAAACGACACTTATGAATTTATTGTTAAAACTATATCCTGTGCCAGATGGAAAAATTACAATTGGTGGAAAGGATATTAATGACATTCCTCTTGGTATTTTAAGAAAAAGTATTTGTTATATTACACAAGATGCGTTTTTGTTTTCTAGTACGTTGAAAGACAATATTTGTTTATTTCGTGATGATTACGAAGACGACGAAATTATGGAAAGTACCAAAAAAGCAATTATTTCAGATGAAATAAATAAGATGGAAGAAGGAATTTATACAGAAATTGGAGGACCTAGAGGAGTTGACTTATCAGGTGGACAAAAGCAGAGAGTGGTTGTTTCAAGGGCATTTTTGCAAAAAAGTAATATTGTTATTTTTGATGATACTTTTTGTGCTTTAGATAACCGAACCGAAGAAGCTTTACTAAAAAATATTAAGGAATTAACAAAAGGAAAAACTTGTATCATTATTTCTAACCGAATTTCTGATGTGAAAGATGCAGATAAAATTATCGTTTTAGATGAAGGCAATATGATAGAAGTAGGAAATCATGAAACATTAATTAATAGAAGAGGATTATACAACAAGTTATATTCTCAACAATCTTCAAAAGAAGAAGCGATTATAGATTAGGAGGAACTTATGAAAAGTAAGTCAATGGCAAGAGTGCTAGAATTGGCAAAACCACATAAAAAAACGATTATCATTACATCTATTCTTTCTTTATTAATTGGAATTGGTGAAATTGTAAAACCGTATATACTGGAAGTGGCGATTGATGAGTACATTAGTAAAGGTGTTTTTCAAAAAGGAGCAATAACAGTTTCTATGCTGGGTGCAATTTATATTGGAATTGTGCTTTTGGGAAATATTATTGATTTTATTACAACAACAACTGTGAATTTAATGGGAGAAGAGGTTATTTATTCTTTAAGAAATAAGTTATTTAAGTTTTCGCAAAATACGAATGTTACTTTTCATGATAAAACATCAGCAGGAAAGCTTTTTGTCCGAATTACCAATGATGTGGAAGATATTTCTTCCTTATTTAAAGATATTGTAGCAACGATTATTAAAGATATTATTTTAATTTTTGCGATTGCAGGAATTATGCTATATTTTAACTGGAAATTAGGATTGCTTGCTTTTGTGGTTGTGCCATTTATTGTTTTGTTTTCGTGGACTTTAACGGGAATTTTGCACAAGCAATATGATGTTTCCAAAGCTATTCGAACAAATTTGAATACGTTTTTGGCGGAGTCGATTTATGGAGCAAAAATTATAAAAGTATTTAATATTCAAAAAGAAAAACAAGCAGAATGTGAAGATTACACAGAAGATTATTTTAAAGCAAGAGTAAAAACAGGTGTGATAGAAGGTTTACTTCCTGCTTTGATGACAGTTCTTGAAAAAATTGGAATTGCCATTATTGTAGTAGTTTGTACTAATCATATTTTTGGAATTTCGTTAGAAGTGGGATTTATTTATGCTTTTATTACGTATATGTCGCAGTTATTTGAGCCAATTACAAGGATTATAGAAAATATTGAAACTGTGCAAGAAGCATTTGTTTCAATTGATAAAATTTATGATATATTAGACCAAAAAGAATTTTTAGAAGATTTTGAAACTGGAATTACGTTAAAAGAAGTCAAAGGAAAAATTGAATTTAAGAATGTTTGGTTTTCTTATGACAATGGTGAAAATTGGATTTTAAAAGATGTTAGTTTCACGATTAATCCTGGAGAAAGTATTGCTTTAGTTGGAAAAACTGGTTCTGGTAAAACGACAATTACAAATTTAATTAATCGTTTTTATGAAATTCAAAAAGGTGAAATTTTGCTAGACGACATTAATATTAAGGACATTAATTTGAGAAGCTTGCGTTCTAATATTGGTATTATTTTGCAGGACCCATTTATTTTTGCAAAAAGCATTAAAGATAATATCAAATTGTACAAAAATTTAGATGATATGGATGTAGAAGAAGCTATTGAATTGGCATCAGCAGACGAATTTGTAAACTCTTTTCCAGATGGCATGGAGCATATTTCGAATGAAAGAGGAAATTCGTATTCAGAAGGCCAAAAGCAGCTTATTGCATTTGCTCGTGTATTTGCCAATAATCCAAATATATTTGTATTAGATGAGGCGACTGCAAATATTGATACTTACACAGAAAGTCTTATACAAAAATCAATTGACCGATTATCAGCTAATAAAACTTCTATATTTATAGCTCATAGATTGTCTACAATTGTAAATGTTGATAAAATCATTGTGTTAGATAATGGAAGCATTGTAGAAGAGGGAAATCATGAAACGTTACTTCAAACAGATGGCTATTATTCAAAACTGTATAATGCCTATTACGAAAGTCTAGGATAAAAGCCAAAAAATATTGATAAAAAAGCAAGATAAGTCTTGCTTTTTTTGTTCAAATAGTTTATAATAAAAAAGAATAGATGTAAAAATATTTACACAAGTGAACTATTTTATAAAGGATGGTAAAAATAAATGATAAAAAGGAAATTTTTTAAAATGCTAATTGCTACAATTTGTATTGCTACATTAATTATACCACATGCAAGTGTAGTATTAGCAGAAGCCTTGACAAATGAAAAAGATAACAACGTCAATAAAGTAAACTTGATGTCTTTGAAGTTCCATGAAGGTGGACCAGAATCGAGTGAAAGTTTGTCTGAAGATGGGGAAGATAAATATGACAGAAGGCAATATCAATACATATTTGGTGGAGATGGAAAAACAGATATTTTAAAAATTGTCAGAGAAGATGACAAAAGTTCTGCGGGTGCCTATTTATATTCAGATGCTTTTTACTGTTTAGATGGAAATAACTCTTTTCCAACAATTAATGACCAAGGCGTTATTGGTTCGATTGAATACACAAGAACAATTGAAGACTTTTTTGCAGGAAAACCTACCACTTTTAATATGAGTGACGAACACTACAATGCTTTATGTTGGTTATTGGACAACTTATATTTAAGAAAGCAAATGAATTCAGCAGCGCAAAGACAAGTACTAAAAGATGCTTTGCTAAATCGTGCATTTGATAATGTTATTCATTCTGGTTATGAAGATGCAGCAACATTAGATGATATTAAAGCTGAAATTACAGACGATGATATTGAAGTTATTCAACAATGGGCAATTTGGTATTTTACGAATAATGGAGAAAATACAATTCAAGGAGTTCCTTTTGTACAAACTAATGCAGATGGCAGTTTGAAATTGCCAACAATTGATAAAAAAGAAGCAATTTCGCAAGTGACAGATAGTGTGAGTACAGAGAAACATGAATGGCTTACTGTTTTATATCAATATTTGGTAAATGAAGCTTTGAAACATAAAAATGAAGAATTCAAGCCAGCAGGTTCAGCAACATATCCAACTATTAGTAGCAGAGATATCACTTGTGAAAGAGAAGGAGATTTTTATAAAGTAGGACCATTTAGAGTAACTGCACCATTAGGAGATTTATCAAGTAGTGATTATCAAATTACATTAACAGACGGAAATAGTGAAATTCCTACATCAAAATATACGATAAAAGATGAAGATGGAAACACAATTTCTAAAAAAGTAAATGAAATTTTTGATACCAATTATTATATTTATTTGCAAGCAGAGGGTAATACAATTGAAAATCTAAAATTGAATTTGTCTTATAGCAAATTTGGTACAAAAGCTTCTGTGTGGGCTGCTAGCAATCCAACCTATCAACCACTTGTGTTACTTACTAAAGAAGGAGATACAATAACAGATAATGTTGCAGTTAAAATTGAAGGTGAAGAGCCAAAGGCTGATTTGGCTTTAAGAAAATATATTATAGCAGTCAATGACAAAGAAATAACAGATAGAGTTCCAACTGTTGATGTAAGAGGTTTAGCGAATGGAGATGTTACAACTGCAGAATATAGACATAAGAAACAACCAATAGAAGTAAAAGTTGGTGATACTGTAACTTATCGAATGACAGTATTTAACGAAGGTGATTTAGAAGGAAAAGCACTTGAAGTAGCAGATTATTTGCCAAATGGTTTAGAAGTCGTAGCAGATAATGAAACAAATAGCAAATATGATTGGCAAGTTAGTGAGAAAAAAGATGGAGATAAAGTAATTGGAACAGTTGCTACAACAACTTTTACAAAAGACAATGCTATTCCAGCATTTAATAAAGAAAATGGAAATATTTCAACCGTTAGTGTAGACATTGTATGTAAAATAACAGATGACATAGTAGCAGGTCAAATCTTAACAAACATAGCAGAAATTGTAGAAGATGATATTGAGGATAGAGATTCTACACCAAGAAATTTTGCAACAGATTCTATTTTATCTGACTACATTGGAACAAGTGGAGAAAAAGATTTATCAAAATCAGATTTCTATTATAAAGGTTATGAAGATGACGACGATTTTGAAAAAGTAATGATTGCAGGAAAAGCATTTGACTTAAGCTTACAAAAATTTATCACAAAAGTAAATGGAAAAGCAGTTGAACCAAAAAGAGAACCAGTTGTTGATACGACACCATTGAAAAATGGACAAACTACTGCGAAATATACAACAGTAAAAACGCCAGTTTTAGTGAAGGCGGGAGATATCGTAACATATACCATTCGAGTTTATAACGAAGGTGAAGTTGATGGTTATGCAGAAAAAGTAACAGATTATTTACCAGATGGTTTAGGATTTTTAGTAAATTATAATGAAAATATTGATAATGCTTGGGCAATCAATAAAGGAACGAGTGGTGATTTAAAAACCATTAAGTTAACAGATATAACAGATGGGACAAAGAATTTGAAAAAAGAAGATTTTACAGGCATTACAGATTTAAAAAATGTGGATGTTGTAGTGGGAGATGATTGGAAGAAAGCTACATCTACCAATGAAGACGCTTGTATGTCAATTACAACAACTGCTTTAAGTTCAACTAATACTAAAAATTTAATTAATAGCTATGATGGTTCAGACAAATTGTCTTATAAAGATGTACAAGTAACTTGTATTGTATTAGGAAATAGTTTAAATTTGAAAAATGTTGCAGAAGTTACAGAAGATTTAGATGCTGACAAAAATGAAGTAAATGACAGAGATTCTACACCAAATAACGATATGCCATGGAATGGCAAAGATAGTAACGAAGATGATAATGATTATGAAATTTTAACAATGGAAGAAAACAAATTTGACTTGGCTTTACAGAAATTTATTACAGCAGTAAATAGCAAAGAAATTACAGATAGAGTTCCAAAAGTTAATTATCAAGATGGAAAAATAACATATTCACATCCACAAACAGCTTTAGAAGTAAACAATGGAGATAAAGTAACATATACCATTCGAGTATATAATGAAGGTGGAGTTGATGGTTATGCAGCAGAGATTGGAGACGACATTCCAAATGGGTTAGTTTTTGATAGTAAAGATGAAACAAATAAAAAATATGGTTGGAAAATGTATGATAATAATGGAAATGAAACATCAGATAGTAGCAAAGCAGTAGAAATTCGAACAGATTATTTATCAAAGCAAAAATCAGAAGCTAGAAAAGAAGATGCTTTATTGAAAGCACTTGATACAAAAACTGGAAATTTATATTACTTAGATGTAAAAGCAGTGTTTTCAGTAAATGCAAAATCTTCAAATGATACGATTACAAATACAGCAGAAATTACAAAAGATACAGATAAAGACGGAAATGAAATTGACGATATTGATTCAACACCAGATAACAAAAAAGATGGCGAAGATGATATTGACAAAGAAAGAGTTCATGTAGGATATTTTGACTTGGCATTAAAGAAAGATTTAGCAAAAGCAGTAGTAACAGTTGGAGATTCTACAACAGAATATCCAGCAAAAGATGGTCAGTTGCTAAAAGTTGAAATTAATAGAAAGAAAATTAATTCAACAATTGTGAAATTTGTTTATAATATTACAATTACAAATGAAGGAACAATTCCAGGTTATGCAACAGAAATTAAAGATTATATTCCAGAAGGTTTGCAATTTGTAGAAGGGGATAATAAAGATTGGGCAGCTATTTCGAATAATATTATTGTAACAGATGCTTTATCGAAAAAATTATTACAACCAGGAGAGTCAGCAACTGTTCCAGTTACTTTAAGATGGATTAATGGAGAGGACAATTTAGGTTTAAAAACAAATGTTGCAGAAATTAGTCAAGATTATAATGATGCAAATGACACAGACGATATTGACTCAACACCAGACAACAAAAAAGATGGTGAAGATGATATTGATAAAGCAGATGTAATTTTGAGTATTTCGACAGGTAGCGCACCAAAATATGTGATTCTTCCAACAGTAGTATTATCAATCATTGGCACAGGAGTTGTGATGATTAAGAAATTTGTATTATAATAAAGTAAAATAGAAAAATTCCAGAGAAATCTGGAATTTTTTATTTTTAAATTTTGTAACTAAAATGTAATAATACATACAAATAAGGTGTCCCTAGAAAAATAGATGTTTTGTAACAAAAAAGATATTTGATTTTTTCATAAAACTATTATAAATAAGTAGAAAAGTAGATAAAAGGAGAATAGCAAATCGTATGAAAAAGTCAAAAAGAAGTGTAGTAATGCTTATAACAATTGTTATGATATGTGTTCAATATCTTTTTCCATTGTTGCAAGCACTAGCTAATGAGGCGGTAGATGTTAATGTTATGCCAAGTCCGACGATTGATATTGTTTTGGCAAAATCAAAAACAAAAGTTGATGTTAGTAGTTTTGAAAAAGATTTGAAAAAGGAATTAATTAATCAAGGAATTGCAGAAGATAGAGTCAAAATTAATGCAATTGAAGCAGTTGAAGCTAATATTCAAAATTCTTTTACATGGAAAACAGATGTATCTTCTACCATAGGTAGTATTCAGATTACAAATAATGGACAGGATATTGTCATGAAAGGAAATAAGAAATATCTTGGAAAAAATGCTATCTGGATGATACCAGAAAAAGAGCAAGAACAAGAAATTCAATTTGATTATTCAGTAGATTTTGGAGATAGTTTTAATGCAGCTGGAATGTTGCTTCGTGTTAAACAAGATGGAGATGTTTTGACAGGGTACATGCTGAGCCTTAATAAATCCAATAAAACATGGTACAAAACAGCTGGAAATAAATATGGAGCAATTTGGAAATTTACTTATAAACTTGGAACGAATACGACCAACATGACGAAAACTTTTGTGCAAGGGGTAGACATTCAAACAAGTGGAACCCTTAATATTAAATCAACTGATACAGAAATTATTATTTCTGGTGGTGGGTTAAATGCACCCTTGAAATATGAAATAGATACAGAATATGGATATGGTTTTGGTTTCTTTTCTGACCACTATTCACATAATTGTAGTAAAATTGGTGCTTTCACATTGGGTAATATTAAACTGACAACAACAACTGTAAAAAAGTTTAAAGAAGTTCTAAGCAATCCAGAATGGAGAGAGAATTCATTAAAAGTTCTTGTTAATGTGGACGATTCTAAAAATGAAGAATTAGAAGATAAAACGCAATTTGCCAGTCTACAAACAAGATTAATTAATGAACAAATTAATTCAGTATTTTGGGGAACAGATAAGAATAAAAAGCAATTTAATAAAGTAGTTGAGGCAAATAATAATCATGGAACATTTATTGATAATTTAGATTATACAAAGGCAATTGTTGAAACTGTAAAATATATCAAAAGCCTAATAGACGCCACAAAAAGTTCACAATATGCTTTGATAGGTGAGAAAGTGGAACTTAAAGTAACACCAGAGAGCGCAGAAACGAATACGATTTCGCCAGATTATCCGCAAGGTAAATGGAAAGTAAATCATGATTACGAGTATTTTGAAAATCATTTAGGACAAGCAGTAAATAGTGGAAAATATATGTCAAACTTAAAGTTATCATTTGATAAAACTGGTCGATATGAATTATTATATGAAGATGGAAGTATTGCTTCTAAATATATATATGTACATAGGAAACCAGTAGCAAATTTTAGTGTAGAAAGAACAGGAAATAGTGTAGTGCTAAAGAGTACATCATACGACTTAGATTGTTATTCTAACAACAATGGAATTTCAGAAGAGGAATGGCAATATAAAAGAGTAGGAGAAACAAATTGGACATCTGGAAAACTTACCAATATTGAGCAGGACGAAGTTTATGTTGTTCAATTAAGAGTAAAAGATTTCCAAGAGACTTGGAGTAATCAGGCAACTAAATATGTAATGTATAGCTCAGAAAATCTTACTTCTACACCAGTTGCTTCTTTCTCAATAAAGAATTCTACTTTATCAAAATATGAAGAATTGCAAGTAGAAGATAGTTCATATGATCCAGCAGGACTTGCAATAACAAGTAAAATTTGGAAAGTGAAAAAAGATGGAAATGTGTTATATACAGGAGAAACGCCTTTAACAAATTATAGTGACTATCAAGTAGGAAATTATACAATGAGCTTGTCAGTAGTCAATCAAGCAGGAAAAGTTTCAGAAGAATTTTCGAGAACCTTTGAATTAATAGAAGATACAATTGTGCCAGAAGTGGCTGTTTCAAGAGCTAATTCTGATTGGGCAAATCAACCAGTAAGCATTGATGTAAATTGGTCAGACAAAGGTGGAAGTGGATTTAAAGGTTATCAATATGGAATAACAAATAGCAAAGAAGCTCCAATTTCATGGAGTGAATTGATTTTAAAACAAAATGATACAATAATAATTGCATCAGAAGGTGAAAAGTATTTGCATGTAAAAGGGCAAGATAATGCAGGAAACGTAAGTGAAGATATTGTTTTTGGACCTTATAAAATAGATTTAACAAAACCAGAAATTGAAAGTATTGTGCCAGAAAATAAAGATTGGACAAATCAGTCAATAGATATTAGTGTAACATTTTCAGACAAAGGTGGAAGTGAATTTAAAGGTTATCAATATGCACTAACAACTGAAAAAGCAACACCAGAGACTTGGAGTGAAATGGTAAAGGAAGAAAAAGCAACATTTACGATTTCTGGGGAAGCAGAATATTATTTACATTTAATAATGTATGATAATGCTGGAAATGAAAGTGCTGAAAATATATATGGACCATATCAAGTGGATAAAACTTCGCCAGAAGTGCAAGTGAACCCAAGTTTTTCTGATTGGACAAATCAGCCAGTAACAGTTGATGTGAGCTGGTCAGATGAAGGCGGAAGTGATTTGCAAAAATACAAATATGCAATAACAAGTAGTGGAATTACGCCAGAAGAATGGAAAAATGAGGTGGTAGGTAAAACAGAACCAATTATAATTGACACAGAAGGCGAAAATTATTTACATATTATAGGATGTGATAACGCAGGAAATGAAAGCACAGATAATATTTTTGGAAAATATAAATTGGATTTTACAATTCCTGAATTAATTGGTGAAAATGAGATTAATTCTGACACAAAAGTATCGTCTATTAAATTTGCAGCAAAAGATGATGGGGCAGGAGTTAGTAAATTTGTTGTAAATGGAACAGAGATTAGTGGAACAGAATATATAGCAACAAGTAATGGGGATTACAAATTTGAAATTTCAGATTATGCAGGAAATACTTTGACAAAAGATTTGAAAATTACGAATATATATTCTGAATGTGATAAAAATTTAGGACATCCAACTTATGATTCATCTTATGCAAAATGTCCAATATGTGATTTGATAGAAGGCATTAAAGTAACTAGTCATGAGAAAATATATGAAGGAGCAGCAGTTGGTATTTCTTATGACAATACTAAAAAGGCAGAAATTGTAGAGTATTATAATAATGGATTGGATAAGCCATCAAAAATTGGTGAATATCTTTATGAGTTAAAAATTATGTATGATGGAAATGAGTATAAAACAGGAATTGTAGGCACTTTTATTTTGAAGGATAAACCAAAAGTAGAAAATCCAGTTGATGATGAAAAAGAGCAGGAAAAAGACGAGGAACAGAAGCAAGAAGTAGAAATCTTGTATGTAAAGTCTAATATTTATCCAATTGAAAATAATGGAAATATTTGTGATGTTCCACAAAATACAGTTGTTTCTGAATTTTTGAAAAACATTGAAACAAATGCTTCTAGTGCAAAGGTTTATAGTCCAGAAAATGTAAAGTTAGAAAATGATAAATTGATTGAAAATGGTTCAGCATTAGTCATCCAAAAAAGTGCACAACAGAAAGAATACAAAATATATGTAAAAGAAGAAAATACAAGTGAAAATAAAATAGAAACTACGAAGAAGCCTATAAAAGAAAGGTTATCAGGCATATTGCCATATACTGGTGGAAAAGATAAAATGGGTCTATTAATAGGATTAAGTAGTATAGTTATTTTAAGTATTTCTTTTAGAAAATTATTTAGCAAAAAAGGAAAACATTAAAAAGGGATTATAGAAAAACTCAATATATTGCGTGAGAAATTTGGGGTAGGAGCTCCAAATTTCGTTCGTTTTTTCGAGAAGATAGAGTTTTTTATAGTTCCTTTTTCATTTAATGAGAATCTACAAAAAATTTCTCAATAGAAATTTCAAGAACCTGACTAATTTTCCATAAAGTATAAACACTAACACCTTGTTGAATTTTATCACTTTCGAGATTACAAATTAGTGTAGTTGAAGTCTTATTTTTTATCGTAAAAAATAAGAAGCTTACTTTTTTCTTAAACTTTTTAGAATTAGTTGACTTTTTATTCTAAAAAATATATACTTAAAATTATAAAGAAAATGATTTTCAATAAATTTCTATAAAAGGAGGATTTTGTATGCAAGATTTAATTGAAATCAGATGGCATGGACGTGGTGGTCAAGGTGCAAAAACGGCATCACTGCTTCTTGCAGATGCAGCTTTTAATACAGGAAAATACATTCAAGGATTTCCAGAATATGGTCCTGAAAGAATGGGAGCTCCAATTACTGCATATAACAGAATTAGTAATACTCCAATTACAATACATTCGAATATTTATGAACCAGATTATGTAGTAGTTGTGGATGATACACTTTTAGAATCAGTTGATGTAACAGCGGGTTTAAAAACAACTGGAGCAATTGTCATTAATACAACCAAAGATGATGAATATATTAAGAAAACATTAAAAAATTATGCTGGAGATATTTATAAGATTGATGCCAGAAAAGTTTCTATGGAAACATTAGGCAGATATTTTCCAAATACTCCAATGCTTGCAGCCATTGTAAAGGTAAGCAAGATTATGACAGAAGAAGACTTTTTAAATGATATGATTGGTTCTTTTAAACATAAATTTGCAAAAAAACCAGAAGTCATTGAAGGAAATATGAAAGCATTAGAAATGGCGTTAAAATCAGTAGAAAAGGTAAAATAATATGATTGAATTTTTAAAGAATTTATTAAAACGTGTTAATTTCAAGACAGATAATGAAGAAATCAATAAGTATAATAAAATTATTTATTCAGTAATCATTATATGTGCAGTGATTTTTGTCTGTGCTATCCTATATTTTATCATTAGATTTTGGCCAGATTTTGTGGAAAGTATACGATATAATTGGAATGATATGAAGTTATTTGTAAATTCACACTAAAGTTAGAAAGGAGTTTTTTATGACAGAAATAAATTCAAAAACACCAATGGATAAGTTAACAATTGGTGGAAATATTTATACAGCTGGAAATGCAGAGGAATTTGCAACAGGCGATTGGCGTTCAAGTAAACCAATTTTCTTATCAGAGAAATGCAAACAATGTGGTTTGTGTTTCCCAGTATGCCCAGATGATGCAATTCCAGTAAATAAAGATTGTAAAAGAGAAGATTTTAATTATGACGCATGCAAAGGATGTGGCGTTTGTGCGAAAGTATGCCCATTTGGAGCGATTGAAATGGAGTAAAATTTGAAAGGAGAAAAAATTATGAGAGAACGTTTAAGTGGAAACGAAGCAGCAGCCATTGCGATGAAACAAATTAATCCAGATGTTGTTGCTGCATTTCCAATCACACCTTCAACAGAAATTCCACAATATTTTTCAACATTTGTAAACAATGGAACAGTAGATACAGAATTTGTGGCTGTTGAAAGTGAACATAGTGCCATGAGTGCTTGCATTGGTGCTGAGGCTGCTGGTGGAAGGGCTATGACAGCGACTTCTGCAAATGGTTTATCTTTGATGTGGGAGATGATTTATATCGCATCAAGTTTGCGTTTGCCAATTGTTATGTCCTTGGTAAATAGAGCTGTATCAGGACCATTAAATATACACAATGACCATTCAGATGCCATGGGGGTAAGGGATAGTGGATGGATACAGTTGTTTTCTGAAAATAATCAAGAGGCATATGATAATTTAGTTATGGCGCATAGAATTGCAGAGCATAAAGATGTTTTACTTCCACTAATGGTGTGCCAAGATGGATTTATTACATCACATTCTATTGAAAATATTGAATTAATCGAAGATGATAAAGTAAAAGAATTTGTTGGGAGATATGAGCCAGAACATTATTTGCTAAATGACAAAGAACCAATTGCCATTGGTCCATTGGATTTACAAAGCTATTTGTTTGAGCACAAAACGCAACAAGCGATTGCAATGAGAAATGCTAAAAAAGTTATTTTAGATGTGGCAAGTGATTTTGAAAAAATGACAGGTAGAAAATATGGATTTTTTGAAGAATATAAAACAGAAGATGCAGAACTTGTAATTGTTTGTATGAATTCAACAGCTGGAACTGCTAAATATACAGCTGATAAATTGCGTGAACAAGGTGTCAAAGCCGGTGTTTTGAAAATCCGAGTATTTCGTCCATTTCCAGCAGAAGAAGTGGCAAAAGCCTTGTCAAAAGCAAAGGCAATTGCTGTTTTGGATAAAGCAGATTCATTAAATGCTGCTGGTGGAGCTCTTTTTGAAGATGTAACATCTGGTATGTTTGTCAATAAAATTCAAGTACCAACCATTAATTATGTTTACGGAATTGGTGGTAGAGACACCACTTCAAAAGATATTGAAAGCGTTTATAATGATTTGAGTGAAATTGCAAAAACTGGAGAAATTGGAAATCCATACAGATATTTAGGCGTAAGGGGGTGTAAATAATGGCATATAATCACAAACAAATTATGGTTGATACCAAATCAAGATTAACTTCTGGACATAGAATGTGTGCAGGTTGTGGAGCGCCATCTGTGGCAAGAATGATACTCCGTGCAGTTAAACCAGAAGACCATGTTGTTGTTTCTAATGCGACTGGTTGCATGGAAGTTTCAACTTTTTTATATCCATATACAGCTTGGACGGATTCTTATATTCATACAGCTTTTGAAAATGCAGCTGCTACGTTATCAGGTGTAGAAGCAGCTTACAAAGCGATGAAGAGAGTTGGAAAATTGCCAGAAGAAAAGCAAACTAAATTTATTGCTTTTGGTGGAGATGGTGGAACTTACGATATTGGACTTCAAAGTTTATCAGGTGCGATGGAACGTGGGCATGACATGGTATATGTTTGCTATGATAATGGAGCATATATGAATACTGGAATTCAACGTTCTTCTGCAACGCCAAAATTTGCAGATACAACAACAACGCCTGCTGGAACTAAAGTTCCAGGAAAAATGCAACCAAGAAAAGATTTAAGTAAAATTATGGTTGGGCATCATTTGCCTTATGTGGCTCAAACGATTGCGCTTAATAATTACAAAGATTTGTATGAAAAGGCAGAAAAAGCAATTTACACAGAAGGTGCTTGCTTTTTGAATGTTTTAGCTCCATGCCCACGTGGTTGGGGTTATAATACAGAAGATTTAATGGAAATTAACAAATTAGCGGTGGAAACTTGCTATTGGCCTTTGTATGAAGTAATTGATGGTAAGTATAAAATTAGTTATAAACCAGCGAAAAAACTTCCAATTGAAGAATTTTTACGCCCACAAAAAAGATTTAAACATCTGTTTAAACCAGGTAATGAATGGATGATTAAGGAATTCCAAGAGGAAGTAGATGCTAGATGGCAAGAATTGTTAGATTTAGAAAAGTTAGCTAATGACGAAGAGAATTCATAGAATTCTTTTCGTATATAGATAACTTTGTTAATAAATTTCTTCAAATAGGTGAATTTTATGGAAGAAAAACCAAAGATAGCCAAAGAAAGTGTAATAAAATTAGGTACTTCTTTTTTGCTTATTATTTTTATTGCAGTTGTTTTGGCAAGATATTTAATCAATGATGAGTTTCGTAATATGGTGGATAGTAAAATTTTAAGAAAAAACCTAACTGAAAATTCATCCCATGTAATTGAGATAAATTCAGATAGCAATCCGTATGTATATGCTTTTGATAAATACATAACGGTGCTTAGTAAAAATGTATTGAGTTTTTATGCACAAAATGCAAGTTTGGTATCCAGTATTGATCTCAATATAACAGCTCCTTATATGAATTCACAAGATAAATATTTAGTTGTTGCAGAACAAGGACGGAAGTAAATTATATTTTATTTCTGAAATGGGAGTGAAATGGGAAAAAGATGTTGATGGCGAAATTTATCGAGTAAGTGTTAATAAAAATGGTTATGTGAGTGTGATTTTGAAAAACTCTACTTATAAGTCAATTATTGTTGTGTATGATGGAGAAGGTAATGAATTATTGCGTAACTTTTTAAAGAGCAGTTATGCGATTTGTTCAGAGATTTCGGACAATAATCAGTATTTAGCAGTAGGAAGAATTGATTATTCAGGAACTGTTGTAAAATCAATCATAGATTTGATTTCTATTGGCATAGCAAAAGACAATCCTAAAAATTCAGTTGTAAATAAATATGAATCAGAGTCAAGTAAAATTTTAAATAATATCAAATTTAATGAGAAAAATGAAGCGATTTGTATGTTTGATTCATATGTCCAAAAATTAACGCAAGATACTACGCAAAGGCTATATGATATGGATAATAATAGTATGTTTTTGGATATTAATTTAAAAAATAGTATGGTTGTTGTTGAGAAAGAAACATCAGGGCTATTTTCGTATGAATATCAAATGAGCATAAAAAACACGGTGGGAAAAAGTGATAATTTGTACATTTTAGGGAAAGATACACCAAAAAAGTTGAAGGTAACGAAAAATCTAATTTGTTTAAATTTAGCAAATGAAGTAAGGGTTGTAAGTAGTGGTGGTTGGCTTTTAAAGCGTTATACTACAAATAGTGAAATTCAAGATATTGTAGTGGGAAATAGCATTATAGGAATTATCTATAACAATAAAATTGAAGTAATTGATATATAGGAGGAATGCTTTTATGACTATTTTAGGAATAATAGTAGATGTTATTTTGTTTTTAGTGATAGAAGGAAATGCTGTGGCTGGTTACAAAATGGGATTAACAAGAGTTGTGTTTAATATTTTTTCAAGCCTTATTGCAATTATTTTAGTTTTTATTTTGTATAAGCCAATTAGTAATTATATTTATCATAATACAAAAATAGGACAAAATATAGAAACAACATTAGAGGAAAAGCTAGGGAGTTTATTAATAGAAAAGACAAAGGAACATGATGTAACAGCAATGCAAAAAGAAAATACAAAGAATGATACAATAGATATTTTTTTGGGAGAAGAAGTAGGACAAATGATTGAAACTGCAAGTGGCGATTTAGTGGCTTCTGTGTCAAATGAAATTTCCTATAAAATTATTAGTGGAGTTGTATTTTTAGTATTGTTTGCTGTTATTCGACTGGCTTTGTATGTATTGAAAAATTATGCAGATTTTTTAGCAAATTTGCCATTTATTCGATTAATTAATAGTTCTGGTGGAATGATATATGGTGTGATTAAAGGTTTTTTACTTGTATATGTAATATTAGCAATTATATCGTTAATGATGCCAATGATTAGTGATACAATTGTAATACAAGCTATTAATGAAGCTTTTATTGGTAGCAAAATGTTTAAGTCTAATATCATATTGAATGTGATATTCAAATTCTTATAATGGAGATGGTAATTTGGGAAGAAGAAAAAAGGAAGAAAAAAAGAAAAAAAATACTGGAAAAATTATTTTACTAATGATATTACTATTATTGTTAATAGTAGGTGGATATTTAGGTTATTCCATTGCTAAAAATGGTGGAGGGTTGCAAGGAGTTTTAGCAACTATTTTAGGACAAGATATGGAAAAACTAGAAGATTTGGATACTATTGATGTTTTGTTGATGCGGAGTTAGTGAAGATCTTGATTCAAGATTAACAGATACCATTATGGTATGTTCTTATAATCCTAAAACGCAAAGAGCTTCGATGTTGTCAATTCCAAGAGACACATTTATTGGAAAAAATAAGTCAAAAGCTACGGGATATGATAAAATTAATTCAGTTTATTCTAACAAAGGTCCTGAAAAAACGTTGGAATTAGTGAATGAATTAACAGGCATGGATATTAAATACTATGTTGTTGTCAATAATCAAGTGGTAATTGATTTGGTTAATAATATAGGTGGTGTATATTTTGATGTTCCAATTGATATGAATTATGACGATAAAACACAAAATTTGCACATTCATTTAAAATCTGGTTACCAAAAAATAGATGGAGACCATGCAGAACAGCTTTTGAGATTTCGACATAATAATAATGGAACCTCCTATCCATCAGAATATGGTGATAACGATTTTGGTAGAATGAAAACACAACGTGATTTTATGATAGAAGTTGGAAAGCAGACTTTAAAATTAAAAAATATAACACACATTAAAAGTATTATGACGACATTATACCAAAATGTAGAAACAAATGTAACATTAGATGACATTTTCCCATATGTGCCATGGGCAGTAAGCTTTGATATGGCCAATATTAAGAGTAATCAAATAGCAGGAGTTGCACAAGATTATAATAAATTAAGCTTTTTTGCAAGTGACGAAGAAGAAACAATGCAAATTGTGAAAGAAATAACTAATTATGTAGAAGACATAGATGAAACAGGAGATGTTCAAAGTCAAGAAACAAGTATTAAAGTAAAAAATGAGACAAAAAATGAAACTAAAAATCAAACAAATACAACTAATACAACGACAAAAAAGTCAAAAAAATCAACTAAAAAATAAAAAAATATAAAAAAGGGTTGCTTTTTGAAAAGCAACCCTTTATAATAATGACAGGAAATGTTTTTATTTCCTTATCTTCTTCTTTTTTAATTTTTTCTTTTTATATTGATATTGTAAAATCAAGATAAAAACTCCAAAAATAAGTAACAAAATTCCAGCCATTAAAAAAATAAGTTGTATATTAAGTTTTTTTTCAACAGCATGACTTGCTAAAAGTTCAGTAGTAAATTGAGTTTCTCCGATTGTATAGACAGCTTTTCCAAGAGAACTATTTATAGCAATTGGTGCTTCTAAATTTTCATTCAAAATAATCTCTGGTTTTAAATTCGTTAAATCAATTTGTGTGTTTAAAT
Organism: uncultured Clostridia bacterium; assembly: GCA_949927455.1. Taxonomy (GTDB): domain Bacteria; phylum Bacillota; class Clostridia; order TANB77; family CAG-508; genus Scatovivens. The sequence continues at coordinate 19,759 of CATLEX010000005.1, read as the reverse complement.
AAGTAGATAAAGTATTTTTTGCAATTAAATCAAGACTTTTTGTATCTTTGTTTGCATTTTCAATTTCAATATTTTTCACGATATCATTTTCTTTTACAATATCAGTAAAAGAAAAATCCTTAAATCCATAATCAAATAAAGCTTGTGTGTCAACATATCTTTCGCTTAAACCTTCACGATTAGTACCAGCATGTAGGACAACAGAAATCAGTTCGACATCATTTTGGATAGCACATGAAACTAAACAGTCTTTTGCTTCTGTTGTATGACCAGTTTTAATACCAATAATGTTTTGGTTATAATATTTGCTTTTTGGTCGAATCATTTCATTTGTAGTTGTACAAACTCTATCTTTAGCCAAATATTTATTGGTTGCTGGCAAAGTATAAGAAACAGTTGAGGCATATTTTCTGAAATTTTCATTTTTCATACAGTAGGACGCGATCAAATATAAATCATGAGCAGTTGTATAGTGATTGTCATTATGAACTCCGTTTGGATTTACAAAACGTGTATTTTGACAACCAAGAGAGATAGCTTTCTCATTCATCATTTTAGCAAAATTCTGCACAGACCCACTAATATGTTCTGCCAAAACAATGGCAGCATCATTTGCGGATTTTACCATTAAAGCATATAGTAAATCGTTGATGGATATTTCTTCGCCTTCTTGCAGATTGGCGTTCACATACCCACTTGGTAATGAGTAGACAGCGTTATAGCTGACAGTTGCCATTTCATCAAGTTTGCAATTTTCAAGTGTTAAGATGGCAGTCATAATTTTAGTTGTACTAGCTGGATACATTTTTTCATAAGCATTTTTTTGGTATAAAATTTTCCCTGTACTTTCTTCAACCAAAATAGCAGCAGTAGAGGCAATTTGTGGTTCACCAGCAAAACTAAAATGCGCTAAAGTCATCAAAAAAATCAGAAATATTATAAAAATTTTTTTCTTTAATTTCATAGAAAACTCCTAAAAAGTAAAATTAATTATATATATCATATATCAAATATCGACAAAATTCAACAAGTATTGAAAATAAAATAGAAAGGATTGATAAATATGGAAAAAACAATAATAGTAAAAATAGTAATAGCAGTCATTGTAGCAATTTTTGCTGTATTATATTATTTTTTTAATAATCAGAAAAGTTCGAGCTATGAAAATATTTTAACAAGTGAGGTGATTGTTAATAATGTGAGTAGTGAGGAGAAATCTGAAGAAACAGGTAAAATTAAAGTTTATGTAACTGGAGAAGTAAATTTACCAGGAGTGATTGAATTAGAAGAGGGAGCACGAATAGAAGATGCTATACAAAAGGCAGGTGGAATAAAGCCAGAAGCTAATTTGAAAGAAATTAATCTGGCGTCTGAAATAGAAGATGGAGAAAAAATTTACATTCCAAATTTGTTGGAGCAAGTAGAAGAAACAACATTATTGAGTGAAAGTGAAGCAAATACAAGTAGTAAATCAGATGGAAAGGTGAATATTAATAAAGCAAGTGTTTCTGAGCTGACGAGTATTCCAGGAGTAGGAGCATCAACTGCTCAAAAAATTATAACTTATCGAGAAGAAAATGGCAAATTTAAAACAATTGAAGATATCAAAAATGTGTCTGGAATAGGAGATAGCAAGTATAACAGTATGAAAGACTTTATTAGTGTAAAATAAAATTTCAAATAAAACCTGCCTTTAAAGGCAGGTTTTATGGATTTAGGAATTTTCTAGCGCGTTTTTTATTTTTGGAAGCACGGAAAAATATGATTTTATGCTGTATAAATGCGACTAAAAGTCGAATTACAATGAAAACAAATAAAATAATGGCAAAAGTCTTAAAATTAAAAGTAGGTGATTTTGCCTCATTTGGATTAATAATTTGAGTATTGAGCAATGTTTCCGACAAATGATTTTCTGAAATTTGTTCTTCAGGTTTATTTTCTTGTTTTTCTTTTTGTATAGCATATTGCATAAAATTGTGGTTGCCATATTCTAACAAAGTAATGGTATCTAAATATCTAGCACTTCTACCATCTTCCGTGGATTCTGCATGGAACACAATCGAAATTAATTCTAGTCCATCTTTTTGGCTCATAGCAATCATACAATTTTTGGCTTGTGTAGTAAAACCAGTTTTTCCACCAATCACGGAAGGATAATAATATGGACTCTCGGGATCCATTAGACTATTGGTATTTTTTAGAATTCGGTCACTAGAAGGATATTGTTCTGTTGCAGGAAGTGAATATTCTTGTGTTGCAACCATATGTCTGAAAAGCTCATTTTGCATACAATATCTTGTAATTTTGGCCAAATCGGAAGCAGTAGTGTAATGATTTTCTGCATGAATTCCATTTGCATTTACAAAATGTGTGGAAGTGCAACCAAGTTCAATTGCTTTAGCATTCATGATATTCGCAAAGTTTTCGGTAGTGCCACCAATATGTTCTGCCAACACATTTGCAGCTTCATTAGCCGATTTTAACAAAAGTGCATATAGTAAATCTTCTATGGAAAGCTTTTCGTGAGCTTGAATTTTTGCATTTGTATAACCACTTTTAATAGATGTAATAGCTGGTTCGCTAGCAACTACCTTTTCATCAAGTGAGCAATTTTCAATTGCAATAATTGCAGTTAAAACTTTAGTTGTACTAGCTGGGTACATTAATTCATTTGAATTTTTTTCATATAAAACATCACCAGAATTACTGTCAATTAAAATGGCAGAAGGAGAATAAAGATTTAGCTCTTCTGCGAAAATATAGGTATTTGAGAAAATAATAATCATAAAAAGTATGGAAATAAAAATTTTTTTTCGAAATGTCATTAAAAATCTCCTATTAAGGTAATAATATATATTATATAATTATATACTTAATTATAACAAAAATAAAGAGGAAATTAAAAAATTGATAATTTATATTTTAACTTTTATAACAATTATAATTTTAATATTTACAAATGCTATAACGGATGCGCCAAATGCAATTGCAACATTGGTTGGAACAAAGGTAATGCCATTTCGTAAAGCAGCAAAATTAAGTGCCATTTTTAATTTTATTGGTATTATTGTGATGAGCTTTATTAATATTTCAGTTGCAGATTGTATTAGTTCTATGGTAGATCTTAGCAATCGTGAAACAGGAATTATTGTATTGGTTTCTGCAATGATAGCTGTTATTATTTTTTCGTTAGTTGCCATGAAATTCGGAATACCAACAAGTGAAACACATGGATTAATCGCAGGTTTGACAGGTAGTGCAGTTGCTATTTATGGTTGGAAATCGGTTAGTTTGGCAGAATGGATTAATGTTATTATTGGTCTTATCTGGTCCATTTTAGGAACATTAATTGTTGGAGTGATGATTGCAAAAATTCTAGGCAAGCTACTGTTTACGACAAAAGGTGATAAAATAGAAAAATGGCAGATTTTAGGTTGTTGTGGAATGTCTTTTATGCATGGCGCACAAGATGGACAAAAATTTATTGGAATTTTAATTTTATTTTTTAGTTTAGTAAAAAATGTACCAACACCAAGTACAATTGTTCCTTGGGATTATGTTTGGATTATTTTGTATGTAGCTGTGATTATGTGGATGGGAGTTTCTATTGGTGGCAAAAAAATAGTGGATAATATTGGAGAAGAAATGGTAAAGCTTGATAACAAGCAAGCACTTTTAAGTGATATTACAACTGTTTTTACTTTGTTTATTGCAAGTATGACAGGCATACCTGTTAGTACAACACACGCTAAAACTATGTCAATTATTGCAATTGGCAAAAATGAAAAATCCAAAATTGATAAAACAAGGGTGCTTAGTATTTGCAAAGCATGGTTCTGGAATTTTCCAATTTCAGGATTAATCGGTTATTTTTTAGCAATTTTAATTTTAAGAATTGTGGGGTAAGAAAGAAAAAGAATTAGATTTTACTGTTTGAGTGTTGATTTTTGAATAATATGTATGCTATAATGAACAGGGAGACTGTTCGTTTTTTGAAATATTTTAAAGAGGAGGGAGATTATGGTAAAAGTATCAGATGCAGAATTAGAAGTGCTAAAGGTAATCTGGGATAAAAAAGAAGTTACTTCGAATGTTATTATAAAAGAAGTAGAAAAGTTCCATTGGTCAGCCAATACAGTAAGAACTTTAATTAGAAGATTACAAGCTAAAGGTGCTATTCGAGTGATTGAAAAAGAAGGAAAAGCGTATATATATAAACCAGTATTTAGAAAAGAAAAATATAGAAAAGAAGCATCCAAAAGATTGCTAGAACAATTATATAATAATTCAGCAAGTGAATTAATTTGGCAATTTTGTGAAGCAGGAGATTTGAATGTACAGCAATTAGAAAAAATTATAAAATCTATTGAGGAGCGCGAAAAAAAGTAACATAAAAAGGAACTGTAAAAAACTTAATATATTGTGAGCGAAATTTTGGGCATTGTGCTAAATTTCGCTCGCTCTTTTTTGAGAAGTTAGAGTTTTTTACAGCTCCTTTTTTACAATTCGACAATATTTTTTGTCATTTTTTAAATTAATACTTGTGTTTTTAGCATAAATGTAATAAAATATATAAAAAATTATCACAAATTGTAGAAGACTTTTCAGATATTTGTTTGTGAATTCGACACAAAAATTGTGTATTTCGTGATTTAATGAAGATGAACAAAATATTTGAAAAGTAGAGGTGGTTAAGGATGTTTCAAAATATAACAGAAAGTGCTGAGGCACAAGAAAATACGAAGATTAATAAAATGAATTTAATTATGAAGGAATTTTTGAAAGCGCAAAATTTAGTCTTATTTGTTTTGACTTTAGTCATGTCAATGTTATCAATTGAGGACGAAATTGCGCCATTTGGACTAGCTATGGTTGCTGCGACATTAAGTAGTGGTGTGCCAGTATTTGGTGTGATTTTAGCTGGGGCAATTGGTACATTTGCAGGAAATGGCATAGCTGCATTTTTGAATTTTGTGCTAAGTTCTATTATATATTTTGCGCTTGTACTTATTTTTAAGCCAAAAGTTGCAATAGAAGAAAGAAATGAATTACTAAAGACAGGAAAAAAATTATTTTTAGCTGTTTTTTTGGTGTCATTTTTTCAAAATATAAAAGGAATTGTTCTTACATATGACGTTTTTATGGCTCTAGTGAGTGCTACACTAACTTATGTTTTTTATAAAATTTTTGTAAATCGGACTAGCTGTTATCAAAAATTGGAAAATAAAAAAGGCATTTACATTAGAAGAATTAATTGGTGCAACCATTATTGTTTCAATTGCCAGTATGATTTTTAATCAAGTGACAGTATTTGGTTTACATTTGAGCAATATAGTGATTGTATTTTTAGTGATGCTGCTTGGTTGGAAAAATGGAATGTTAGTTGGTTCTGTGACAGGGCTTAGCATGGGATTAATTCTTTCTATGATAGAATTGCAAAATGGTTTGCAAATTGCAGTATTTGCTGTTTCGGGAATTTTGGCTGGTATTTTAAATAAATTTGGTAAAATTGGCGTTATTGTTGGGTTTATGTTGGGGAATAGTTTACTTATTTATTTAAGTAGTGGAGATACATTAAAAATCGTTTATTTTAGAGAAATTTTTATTGCAGCTCTAGGTTTGATTTTAGTGCCAAATCATGTCAAAATTGAAATTGAAGATTTGGTTGGAAAAAATAAATTATTGAGCGATTTAGGAGAAAATCGATTATCTCAAAATGAGGAAATGATTAACAAACTAAATATGATTTCTGATACAATTTCAGAAATGGTTTTAGATTCTCAAGAAGAAATTGGTGAGTTGCTAGAAGATTTTAAGGATATTTTATTTGGCAATTTAGAAGAAATTGAAATGAATATGTTTTGCGAAGACATTTTAAATGAAGACACAAAAATGGTAGATGATATTTATGGTGCATTGCAAGTTAATGACATTGTGTTAGAAAGTGATTTAATTGAAATATTTAAAAATCACAATAATTATATTATTGTGCAAGATGAAATGATTAAAAATGATTTACAAGAGATTATTAAAATGATAAATCGTTCTTACAAAATGTTACAAATTGAAGTTACCAAAAAACAAGAAAAAAATAAAAATGCAAAATCAGTAAAAAAAAGTTTTGAGAATGTTTCTAAGGCGATTAAGAAAAGTATTGCAACAAATGAAAAAAGTGCAAAAACCAAATTTTCTAAAAAAGAAAAAGAGTTGCTGATTTTGTTGAAAAATAAATTTCAATATGTTGTTTCTGTTGAGATAAAACAAGCACAGAATAAGAAATATATTGTTGATATTGCATTTGCAAATGATAAATCAAAAGATAAACAAGCCATTGCAAGTATAGCAACAATGTTGAGTAAAGCTTTGAATGCAGAGATTGAATTTGCTAAAGAAGACAGCAAAAAAGCAAATTATGTGCAAACTTATATGAGTGAAGATAAGTTTGTTTTAAAAGTAGGAAGTAGTAAAGTTACAAAGGAAGGAAGCACGGTTTCTGGAGATTGTAATTTGCAAATGAGATTACAAGATGGAAAATATTTGTTAGCGATTAGTGATGGTATGGGAAGTGGACGAGAAGCTCGCAAAAGTAGTAAAATTGCAATTCAGATGTTAGAAGAAATGTTAACAAATGGTTTTGATAATGATGAAGTGATTAATTTTATTAATGATAAAGTTAATTTTAATACAGCTTCAGATATGTATTCAACTTTGGATTTTGCGATTTTAGATTTATACACAGGTGATGTTAAATTTGCGAAAAGTGGTGCATGCAATACTTATATTAAAAATAAGTAAAGTATTCGAATTGTAAAATCTCAAACAGCTCCAGTTGGTACCTTAGAGCAAACAGAATTAGAAGTTCAGACAATGGAAGTTGCAGATGGAGATATCATTATTATGTGTAGTGATGGATTGTTAGAAATGCAAGATCATAATAAAGAAAATTGGATTGAAGATTATATTAAAAATATTAGCACAACAAATGTACAAAAAGTAGCAGACTTAATTGTAGCAGAAGCAATTGACAATAATTTTGGAGTTGCCAGAGACGATATAACAGTAATTATTGCAAAAGTGGTCAAAAAATAAAAGCATGGAAATTTTTGTAGAGCAAAGATTTACTCGTATTTATATCATAAATTTTAAAAAGTTTGTAAATAAATTAGAAAAAAATCATGATATAAATGGAGAAATGGGAGGAATATATGGGAAGAGGTAGAAGATACGACGATGAACCAAAATTAAATATCAAAAAAGTAGTAGCAACTATTGTAGCAATTATTGTTGTCATTATGTTTATTGTTTCCATTAGAAAATTATTGAGTGGTTGGTCAGGAAATAAAGAAGTAAATGTAGCACAAGCGTTTTTTCCAGCTTATGTGAATGAGAAGTGGGGTGTGATTAATCAAAATGGAGATTTGATTATTGATGCTATTTACGATGAAATGGTGGTAGTTCCAGATACTAATAAAGATATATTTATTTGTACGTATGATGTAAATTATGAAAATGAGACTTATCAAACTAAAGTAATCAATCAAAAGGGAACAGAGATTTTCACCAATTATCACAATGTGCAACCAATTGAGAATTCAGATAATAGCAATATTTGGTATGAGAATAATGTGTTGAAATTTGAGCAAGATGGAAAATATGGTTTAATTGATTTTTCTGGAAAACTCATTTTAAATCCAGAATATGATAATATTTATAGCTTGGTAGGTATTGAGAAAAATATTATCATTGAGCAAAATGGATTAAAAGGTTTGGTAAATACAAGCATGGGAGAAGTGATTGTTCGTCCAGAATACACTGAAATTGCAACTTTAACAGATTCTTATGAGAATGGATATATTGTTCAAAAAAATGGCAAATATGGTGTAATTGGAGCAGATAGTAAAGTTGTTTTTGAGCCAATTTATGATGAGATTAAAAAAGTTGCTGCAAGTGGTTATTATGTTGTTAGTCAAAATGGAAAAATTGCTTTGGTAAACAGTTCTGGTGAGACGAAATTAGATACTGGATTTATGACTATCGAAGAAATCAATGGAGAAAATATGATTATTACGTTAAATGGAGCATATGGCGTAAAAAATGTGGATGGAACATCCATTATAAATACAGAATATCAAGATTTAAAATACATTTATGGAACGTATTATATTGCTAAGAAGAATAATTTATATGGTGTTATTGCAACAACAGGAGAAACTGTGGTTGATTTTACATATCAAACAATGGAATATATTAAAAGTGCAGATTTGATTGAAGCAGACAAAGAGAACTACAAAACAGATTTAATGAACCGCGATTTTCAAGTTGTTTTAAAAGATGTTGTTGTTTCAGAGCTTAATTTAGAAAATGGTTACCTTCGTGTTAGAGAAGGCGAAGATTACAATTATTATAATTTTAAGTTTGAGAAAAAATCGAATAAAGAAATTTTGCCAACCAATACATTATTTTTGGTAAAAGAATTTGGGAAATATGGTTATGAGAATAAAAATGGTGAAAGAATTGTAGATTGTATTTATGATGATGCAAAAGAGCAAAATAAGTATGGTTATTGTGCTATTAAAAAAGATGGCGTTTGGGGTGTTTTAAAGGCAGATGGAACAGTATTAATGGAGCCTTCTGTAAATTTAGAAGAATATTTATATGTTGATTTTATAGGGAATTGGTATTTGAATAAAGACATCAATTTGAATGTTTATACAAAGTAAGAAGGAACGAAAATGGACAAACAAGAAATGATAAAAAAAGTAGAAAATTATGTGAAAAAGATATGCGAAAAAGATTGCACGGGGCATGACTGGTGGCATATTCAAAGGGTTTATCAAAATAGTATGCTAATTAATAAACAGGAAAAAGCAAATGAATTTTTACTAACAATGATTGCACTTTTACATGATTTATATGACTATAAATTTTACAAAGGAAATGCAGAGGAAAAGTTAATCCAAACATTACAAGAGTTAGGAATATATGAACATATAGACAAAAAGGATATTGAAAATATTATATATAGTTGTGTGAATTTAGGATTTAGTGCCAATTTTTCAAGTCAAAAAGAACTTTCTTTGGAAGGAAGAATTGTTCAGGATGCAGATAGGTTAGATGGAATGGGTGCTATTGGAATTGCAAGAGTATTCACTTATGGAGGTAAGAATGGACGTCCAATCTATAATCCAAATGACCATGAACTTGTTTCAGAAGAGGAATATAGAAAAATAGGTTCTCGAACGGCAATTAATCATTTTTATGATAAATCGTTAAAGTTAAAAGATTTCATGAATACTAATACAGCAAAGACAATTGCACAAGAAAGACATCAATATTTGGAGAACTTTTTGCAAGAATTTTTCAAAGAATGGAATGGTGAAAAATAAAATATGAAAATTAGTTGTGGAACAGATATAATAGAGATTGAGCGAATTCAAAAGTCCATTGAAAATTTGGGTGAAAAATTCTTACAAACAATTTTTACAAAAGAAGAAATCGAATATTGCGAAGCAAGGAAAGTGCAAAAATATCAACATTATGCGGCAAGATTTGCAGCCAAAGAAGCAGCTTTTAAAGCGTTAAGTGGAGCCATAAAAGAGGGAATGGACTGGCAGTTATTTGAAGTAAAGAAATGCGAAAATGGAAAACCAGAATTGAACATCAAATGTGAGGTAAAAAATTTGGAAAACGTAGATATTAGTATTTCGCATTGTAAGCAATATGCGGTGGCAAACGTTGTTGCGGTTTTAAAGTGATAAATTGGAAGGAGAAAATATGCAATTTTTTGATTCGCACGCTCATTATAATGATGAGAAATTTGAAGAAGATAGAGAAGCTGTTATCAAGCAAATTTATAAAGAAGATGTAACCAAAACAACTTGTGTGGGATATAATATAAAATCAAGCGAATTTGCGGTTGAAATTGCCAGTCAGTATGATTTTATGTATGCTACAGTTGGAATTTCTCCAAACGATATTACTGATTTACAAATGGGAGAAATTGATAAAATTCGTAACTTGGCACAAAATGATAAAGTTGTTGCAATTGGTGAAATTGGTTTAGATTATTATTGGAATAAAGAAAATAAAAACACTCAACAGGATTTTTTTATCAAGCAAATGGAACTTGCAGATGAGCTGAATTTGCCTATTGTTATTCATTGTAGAGATGCTGTAATGGATACTTTGGAGATTTTAAAACACAAAATAAATCCGAAAAAAAGAGGCATTTTTCATTGTTGTATGCTTAATCCAGAACTTATTAAAGAAGCTGTAAAATTGGAATTTTATATATCTTTTAGTGGAAATATTACATTTAAAAGTGCAAAACCAAAAGAGGCAATTAATGAGGTTCCATTAAATAAAATTTTGATTGAGACAGATAGTCCATATTTGACGCCAGAGCCATTTAGAAAAGCGAGAAATGATTCACGAAATGTGAAATTAGTGGCGCAAAAGATAGCAGAGATAAAAGGCTTAAAATTAGAAGAAATCGCAGAAATTACATATGAAAACGCAAAAAATATCTATGGAATAGCTTGACAAAATATAAAAAATGTGGTTATATTTAATTATTAATAAATGATATTAGGAGGGTTTATTATGGGATTAGCGATTATTGCGATAATCATTGTTTTAGTAATTTGGGTAATAGGAATGTATAATGGTTTGGTAATATCTAGAAATAAAGTAAAAAATGCGTGGAGCCAAATTGATGTTCAATTACAAAGAAGATTTGATTTAATTCCAAATCTTGTGGATTCTGTAAAAGGTTATATGAAACATGAAGAAGGTGTTTTGACAAAAGTGACAGAACTTAGAACATCTTGGGCAAGTGCTTCCACAGTTAGTGAAAAAGCAAAATTGGATAATGAGTTATCAGGTGCTTTAAAAACAATTATGGCCGTTTCAGAAAATTATCCAGATTTAAAAGCAAATCAAAACTTTAGTGAATTGCAAGAAGAATTGAGAAATACAGAAAATAAAATTTCATATTCAAGACAATTTTACAATGATAGTGCTACAATGTATAATACAAAATTGGAAGTTATTCCAACTAACATAATAGCAAATATGTTTAATTTTAAGCCAGAAGAATTGTTTAAAACTGATTCAGAAGAAGCTAGAAAAAATGTAAGAGTAGATTTTAATAACTAAAAAATGGGGGGTGCAATTAATTAGCACCCTTATATTTTAAAAGGAGAAATCAATGTACGAAGATATTAAGAAAAATAAAAGAAAAACAGGTGTTATTGTTTTTAGCTTTTTGTTGATGATAACACTCATTTTATATTATATCTGTTATATGTTTGATATTAGCAGTTTTGCTGCAATTGCAATTGCACTAACCTTTTCAGTTATTTCTACAATTGCAACTTATTATAATTGTGATAAAATTGTGCTAGCGAGTGTAAAAGCACGTGAAGCAACGCATGAAGAAGATTTGCAATTAACCAATATTTTAGATGCTTTAATGGTTGCATCTGGTTTAGAACATAAACCACGTTTATATGTGATGGAATCTAGCCAGCCAAATGCGTTTGCGACTGGTCGAAATCCAGAAAATGCAATCATTTGCGTTACAACAGGACTTTTGGAAAAACTAGATTATTATGAATTAGAAGGTGTTGTAGCACATGAATTGTCACATATTAAAAACTATGATATTTTGCTTTCTGCTGTGATTAGTGTTATGGTAGGATTTGTAGTTATGTTATCTGACATTTTCACAAGAACCATGTTTCGTTCGTCTAGCAGAGACAAAAATGATGATAACAAAGGAAATGGAATTTTGTTGATTATTGGTTTGATATTTTTAATTTTATCACCAATTGTTTCTAATTTAATACAGCTTGCTGTTTCTCGTAGAAGAGAATATTTGGCAGATAGTACAGCAGTTCAATTTACGAGAAATCCAGATGGATTGATTTCTGCGCTAAAGAAAATTTCAAGTGATGATTCGGAGTTAGATGTTGCAAGTAACAGTAATAGTTATATGTATATTGAAAATCCATTTCCAAAGAAAAGAGGATATAATGTGAGCAATTTATTTTCGACACATCCATCGATTGAAGAAAGAGTGCAGGCATTAGAAAATTTGAAGTAGAAAATGAAAAGGAGGAACTTTTTGTTCTTCCTTTAAAAATTATATTTTAAAATAAAATCATTGACTTTTTCCAAAAAAATGATATAATAAAACAAACATAAGTTTTATAAAATGAAGGAGCAGAAATGGGATTATTAGATGAATTAAATGATAAGCAATATGAAGCAGTAACCAATACAGAAGGTCCAAGTTTAGTAATTGCAGGAGCAGGAAGTGGAAAAACGAAAGTTTTGACCCATAAAATTGCCTATTTAATTGGCGAAAAAGCTGTAAAACCTTGGAATGTTTTGGCGATTACTTTTACCAATAAAGCAGCTAATGAAATGAAGGAAAGAGTAAAAAATCTTGTGGGAGACACAACAAGTGACATTTGGATGGGAACATTTCACTCAATTTGTGTCCGAATTTTGCGAAAAACAATTGACCGAATTGGATTTGACAGTTCCTTTGTGATTTTTGATACATCTGACCAAAAATCAATGATAAAGAAAATTTTGAAAGAGCAAAATTTAGATGACAAAATTTTTAGTGACAAATCTATTTTATATGAAATTAGCAATGCAAAAAATGAAATGTTGACACCTGAAAAATATGCAGCAAAAGCAAATGGTGATTTTCGAAAAGAAAAAATTGCAGAAATTTTCGCTCTTTACCAGAAAAGATTAAAGGAAAATAATGCGATTGATTTTGACGATATTATTAATTTTACCATAGAAATTTTGCTAGATAATCCAGATATTTTAGAGTATTATTCTGATAAGTTCAAATACGTTTTGGTAGACGAGTATCAGGATACAAACAAAGCACAATTTACACTTGTAACTTTACTAGCAAGCAAATTTGGAAATATTACAGTTGTAGGCGATAATGATCAAGGTATTTATTCTTTTAGAGGTGCCGATATTTCTAATATTTTAAATTTTGAAAAGGATTTTCCGGGAACAAAAATTATTAAATTAGAGCAAAATTATCGTTGCACGCAAAGTGTTTTAAATGCCGCCAATGAAGTAATTAAAAATAATGAAACAAAGTATGAGAAAAAATTGTGGACAAGCAACGAAGCAGGAAGCTTGCCAAAAGTCTATCGCGGTGATAACGAATACGATGAAGCCAATTATATTGTAGAACAAATTAACCATTTGCGTAGAGCGGAGTATTATAAATATTCTGATTTTGCAGTTTTGTACAGAATGAATACGCAGTCGCGTAGTATAGAAGATATTTTGCGCAGAGAAAATATACCTTATAAAATTATTGGCGGATTAAAATTTTACGAGAGAAAAGAAATTAAAGATATTATTGCGTATTTGAGATTAATTCATAATACAGCAGATAATTTAAGTTTGACGAGAATTATTAATGAGCCAAAACGTGGTGTTGGAAAAACAAGCTTGGAAAATGTTGAGCAATTGGCAACAGCACAAGGAATTTCTATGTATGAAATCATAAAAAGGGCGGATGAATTTGGCTTGAATCGAGTTTTTGGAAACACACGTGAATTTGTAGCGGCAATTGAAAACTTACGAGCAGAAAAAGATACTATTTTAGTTTCAGACTTGATTAAAAATACATTACAGAAAACAGGATATACAAAGGCTTTAGAGGATGAAAATACAACTGAGGCAGAAAACAGAATTGAGAATTTAAACGAATTTCTAACAGTTGCAATAGAATTTGAAGAGCAATCTGCTGACCATTCTTTAACAGAATTTTTGGAAGGAATTACATTAAGTTCCGATTTAGATGGTATGGAAGAGACGCAAGATTCAGTGACCTTGATGACGTTACATAGTGCGAAAGGTTTGGAGTTTCCAGCTGTATTTTTGGTAGGAATGGAAGAAGGAATTTTTCCAGGCTATAAATCAATTGGTGAGCCAAAAGAATTAGAAGAGGAACGCAGACTATGTTATGTTGGTATTACGCGTGCTAAAGAAAAATTATTTATGACATGTGCTAAACAAAGAACAATTTTTGGCTCAACTAGTTTTAATAATGTATCCAGATTTATTAAGGAAATTTCTCCAAGCATGTTAGATGGATATGAAGAATTAGAACAGAGCAATAATGCAGGATTTGGTGAGGGTAAATACGAATGGAGTTATGGAAATTCTGGAAATAATGGCTTATTTAGTAACGAAGTAGTAGAATATAAAAGTCATGAAATTTCAAAAAAAGCAGTAGCATCAAGTTATGGTTTTAAAAGTGCAGAAAGCTTTTTAGCCAATTTAAACAAATCCAAAAAAAGCGAAGTTGATTTGAGCGCTTATCAGGCAGGTGTTAAAGTTTTTCATAAAAAATTTGGAGAAGGCGTGATTAATTCAGTTGAAGCAGAAGCAGATGATTTAAAGGTCGATATTCAATTTGAAAAAGCTGGGCATAAAAGACTTATGGCAAAATTTGCAGGATTGGAAATTATGGAATAAAAAAAGGAGGAAAATATGAAAAAATTATTTACGTCAGAAAGTGTAACAGAAGGACATCCAGATAAATTATGTGATTTTATTTCAGATAGTGTTTTGGATAGTTTCTTAGAGAAAGACTCATATGCGAGGGTTGCCTGTGAAACTGTTGCAGGAAAAGGACAAATTCTGTTAACAGGTGAAATTACTTCTACTGCAGAAGTAGATTTAGAGGCAGTTGTGAGAAACGCAATTAAAGAAATTGGCTATCATGATGAAAATATTGATATTGATTATCAAACTTGCAAAGTTTTAATTAATATTTCAAAACAATCTCAAGATATTGCAATTGGAGTAGATCAGTCATACGAAGATAAAGAAGGGCAAAGTCTTCAATCAGAAGGTGCAGGAGACCAAGGAATGATGTTTGGTTTTGCGACTGATGAAACAGAGGATTTTATGCCAATGCCAATTTATTTGGCACATAAATTATCAAAAAGACTGACAGATGTAAGAAAACAAGGAATTCTTGATTACATACGACCAGATGGAAAAGTACAAGTAACTGTGGAATATGAGGAAAATAAGCCAGTTCGAGTTGATACAATTGTTGTTTCAACTCAGCATACAGAAAATGCAAACTTAGAAACTTTGAAAAAAGACATAAAAGAAAAAGTAATTGGCGAAATTGTACCAAAAGAACTTTTAGATGAGAATACAAAATATTATATTAATCCAACAGGAAGATTTGTAATTGGAGGGCCATTAGGAGATAGTGGCTTGACAGGAAGAAAAATTATTGTAGATACATATGGCGGTTATAGCCGTCATGGCGGTGGGGCTTTTTCAGGAAAAGACCCAACAAAAGTAGACCGTTCAGCATGTTATATGGCAAGATGGGTTGCTAAAAATATTGTGGCAAATGGTTATGCCAAAAAATGTGAAATTCAGCTTTCATATGCAATTGGAGTTGCAAAACCAGTTTCTATTTTAGTAGATACATTTGGAACAGCAACAATTCCAGAAGACGAAATTGTACAAAAAATTGAAAAAAATTTCCACTTAACACCAAGAGGAATTATTGATAGTTTGAATTTGCGCAAACCAATTTACACAAAGACAACCAACTATGGACATTTTGGAAAAAAAGATTTACCTTGGGAACAAATAATTCAATTTTAAATGTATAATTTTGCTTAAATTGAAAATACTACCATATATAATCAATAAATAGAATTTTTCTATTAAAAGGAAAGGAAATGATATATATGGGTAGAAGAGATTTTTTTGAACAAGAAAAAAAGAGAAAAATGGTTACAATATTTGCAGTTGCAGTAGTGTTGTCAGTTGTTGCATTTGTAACCATTTTTGTGATGTATAGTAAAAGTTTAAATGACGAAGCAGAAGCAAATTTACTTGCTCTAACACAAGAAGATGAAAATGTGGTTTCCAATGAAGAATTGCAAGAAGCAAGTTATTCTGGCGATAAAACCATAGAAAATAGCAATGCAACAAATGAGACTATTGAAGTGGAATTAGAAAAAACAGTTCAGAACACAACTGTGGTAACACCAGAGAGCAAAGAACCAGTTAGTCAAGTTGTAAAAGAAGAGAAAAAAGAAGAAAAGAAGTCAGCTGAACAACCAACAAAAGAAGTTCAGAAAGAGCAAGAACAAGAGCCTGCTAAAGAATTGGCATTTCAAGCTCCAGTAGTAGGAGAAATCACAAAAGATTTTGCAATGGAAACATTGGTTTATTCAGAGACATTAGATGAATGGTGTACACACAGCGGAATTGATATTAAAGCAGATAAAGCAGCAGTTGTAATAGCATCTGAAAGCGGAAAAGTAGAAAGTATCAAAAACGATCCACGTTATGGTTTAACAGTCATTATCTCACATGGAAATGGATTTAAAACGATGTATTCGAATTTGCTAACAGCAGAATTTGTCAAAGAAGGCGAAGAAGTTGAAAAGGGACAAACCATAGCAACTGTTGGAGAGACAGCAAGTTTTGAAATTGCAGATGATACACATTTACATTTTGAAATGTACAAAGATGGCGAAGCAGTTAATCCAACTATTTATTTTAAATAAACGAAAAAAGCAACGAAAAGAATTATTCTTTCGTTGTTTTTTATTTGAAAAAATAATAGTACACTATTGACATTATATCAATAGTGTACTATTATTAATGGTGAAATAAAAAGTTACTTAAAGATATTGTTATAAAATAGATTTTTGGTAATTAAGTTGGGAGGAAATAGAGTGTATAGTAAGCAAAATTTGAATATTGTTTTAATGAAAAAGATTCAAAATGAAATGTCAAAAAAAATAAATAATGCTTTGAAAAAAAGAGAACTTACAATGCCTCAGGCAGAATTGTTAGCAGAGCTTATGGAGAGTGAGCAGAATAAAATGACGCTCAAAGAATTAGAAAAATCGCTTCATTTATCTCAACCAGTGACTTCGGAGATAGTTACAAGGTTGGAGAATAAAGGGTATGTGGAAACTTTCGGAAATGAGCAAGATAAAAGAATTAAAGTAGTTAAGATTACAAAATTGGGTCAGAGGCAAGCAAAGGTTGCAGGAAAATATATCGAAAATGTGGAAAGAAAAATGTTATTTTGTTTGACAAAGAATGAACGAAAAAATTTTGATGAATTATTGCAAAAAGTTTGGGAGACTTTAGAATAATAGTATATTATTAATAGTACACTATTGTATTTAGAAATATTTGAGGATAAATACTTAATAGAAACTTAAGTTTGAGTTAGGCTGGTAAGGGAAAGAAAGATAATAATTTATTTAATAGGAGAAGTTTTATATGAAAAAATTTTTAATTCAAATATTCATAATAGTATTTATTATACTTTTTATAGGAGCAACAGTATTTTCAATATACAAATTTGAAGTTTTTAATCCTATTTCTTCGTGTTTTGGAATGCTACAAATATTATTTACAGATAAGGAATATACAGTGGTTCAAAGAATTCCATATAAAGTAGTTTTAGCTAAAACAGGAAAAGCATTTGAAGAATATATAAATATGCAAGGCTATTATGAGGTAAAAGAAGAGCAAATGGGATCTGACCATATATATAGTAATGGAGAGAAAAGGGAAAAAGTATATACAAGAATAAACGGATATTATATGATTGGAGTTTGGAAGGACACTTATGAACAATAATGCAACTTACAATAAATAGAGTAGATGATTAGTTGAAATTATCTACTTTTTATTATATAATCATAACAACATTTAGTAAGTTGTAGGGATGTAAAAAATTGCAACAGAGAGGGATATATAAAATATGGGAAAAATTATAGTAGTAATGGGATTTGTTATTATTATGCAGTTTGCAATTAAAAAAGATTATAAAGAATTATTAGTTTTCCTAATTAAATTTTTGATATTGGATTGGATTTTTGTAAGTGTATTTTCCAGAATACCTTTCGTAAGAACAATCGTATTTCTATTTGGAGAACCAATGCTTTCGGTACTAATTTATGCTATTATAGAGTTAATTTGTATGGGTATATTTTATTATGCAATGCAAAAATACAATACTATAATTTCGCTAGTCGTTTATTTAGTTATCAATTTAATCATTGGTAAATTTTATACGACAATATCAGGAAGTATAGTATTAGATTTATTGTTTAATTTTATAATAGGAATTATCATCATAATAATCTATCAAAAAAGTCTTAGAATGGAAGATATAGAATATTTTGCGATAATAGGAATGGTAATTAATGCTATTTTAGCACTGGCTTGGAAGATAGGGGGAGGAATGATTATTTTATATATTTGGATATATGGAACATTATTCAGTCCATATATAATAGGTGGAATATTATCTGCTATCATAATAAGGTTAATCAGAAAAAAAGTAACGGAAAAAAATAAAGGGTTAATATATGCAGTTATTATAATATTTTGTGTATCAGTAGGACATTCAACTATACTATATTTAAGTGCAAAACCTGATAAAGTATATACAGAAATGAAAAAAATAAATGATAGTGAAAGACTGATAGGATTATCAAAAGAGGAAGTTGTTACATTATTAGGAAATCCTAAAGGGAATCGAATTGATGATGATTTATACATATATGATGCAGGAGAAATAACGAATTACTTACTTTTTGGTGGAAGAGATTTTTATGACTTTTTCATAAGGTTTGATGAAAATGATAAAGTAAAATCTACTGAAATAGAAATAAATTTGCCACCAGGAGGGTAACGACAACTTACAATTTGTAAAGGAGATAGAAAAATGGCAGAATTAACTTCGTTAAAAAATATCGGAAAAGAAATGGAAAAAAAGTTAAAATCAATAGGTATAAATTCGGTAGAAAAATTAAAAGAAATGGGAAGTAAAGAAATTTGGTTTAGATTAAAATTGAAATATCCAGAAATATGTTTGGTGCATTTATATACTCTTGAAGGAGCAGTTAGTGACATAGAATATAATCAGTTATCAGAAGAAACAAAAAAGGATTTAAAGGCATTTACAGACCAATGGAAAGGCTAAAAAAATATAATAAGAATTTAATGTAAAAAACTTTTGACAAGCAAAATAATTCTAAAAATATCAATGTAAAAGACTTTTGATAGACAAAAAAATATCTATTATATAAAATATTATTGGAGGTACAAAATGGATGTTGGAATAAGAATAAAGAAATATAGGCAAAAACAGAATATTTCCCAAGATGAATTAGCAGAAAAAATTTTTGTTTCAAGACAGACTATTTCAAATTGGGAAAACAATAAAAGTTATCCAGATATAAAAAGTTTAATGCTACTTAGTGACATCTTTAAAGTATCTTTAGATGATTTTATGAAAGGAGATATTGAAGAGATTAGATGTTTGATTAACAATGAAAAAATAAAAGAGTTTAATGTAATGGGATACATTTATATGACAGAATTATTAATCTTAATTATTAGTGCTTATCCACTTTTTAAGCTTGAAAGTAATATTGGTCTTATTATTTGGATATCATTTTTCATAGTGACTTTGGTGACAGCTGGAGTAATTGAGAAATTTAAAAAAAGTAATAATATTCAAACTTATAAAGAAATTATAGCTTTTATTGATGGTAAGCAATTAAATTATGAAGAAACACAACAAGAAATCGGAAAAAGAATGTATCAAAAAATTTTAATTGCATTCTTGATGGGCGTCATTGCACTTATTATTAATTTACTTATAATATTTATTATGAATAACATTTAAAAAATA
>CATLEX010000004.1 GCA_949927455.1 uncultured Clostridia bacterium | reverse complement strand
AATGTATTTTAAAAGTGAGAGATTTAAAAAAATATTATGGTAGTGGTGAAGCATTCGTAAAAGCTTTAGATGGAGTATCTTTGGAAGTTAATAGAGGAGAATTTGTGGCAATTGTTGGAACTTCTCGGAAGTGGTAAATCAACATTGCTTAATATGATTGGAGGCTTAGATAATCCAACCTATGGAAAAATTGAAATAGATGGAAATGAAATTTCAAAAATGGCTGATGAGGAATTAACAATTTTTAGAAGAAGACAAATTGGTTTTATATTTCAAAATTATAATTTAGTTCCTATGTTAAATGTATATGAAAATATTGTACTTCCAATTGAATTAGATGGAAACAAAATTGATAAAAATTTTATTGATGAAATTGTTAATTTATTAGGAATAACAGCCAAAGTAAAAAGTATGCCAAATCAATTATCTGGTGGTCAACAGCAACGTGTTGCAATTGCAAGAGCTTTAGCTTCAAAACCATCAATTATTTTAGCAGATGAGCCAACAGGAAACTTAGATACGAAAACAAGTTTAGATGTAATGGGACTTTTGAAAAATACAAGTAAAGCTTTTAATCAGACAATCATTATGATTACCCATAATGAGGAAATTGCACAAATGGCAGACCGTATTATAAGAATTGAAGATGGTAAAATTTTTTAAGAATAGGAGAAAAAGAAATGAGTTTAAAAAGTAATAATAACAAAAAAATAATTTACAGTCTTGCAAAAGCATCTCTAAAAAGTTCTAAAATGAAAAACGCCTTTGTTACAATAACAATTATTTTAGCAATTTGTTTTATTATGGTTCTTGGACTTTCCACATTAAATTATAAAAATTATGAACGTCAGATGATAAAAGGGATGCAAGATTGTATATATTCTGATGTAAATGAGGAACAAATAAATTATTTAAAGTCAGATAGCAATATAAAATGTGTTATGGGATATAGAGCAGGTTTTGAAAAAGAAGTTGGAAATATAAAAATAAAACCAATCTATTATAATTACGAAGTAGAAGGAATCAACGTTTATAAACTTTCAAGTGGGAATTTTCCTGCTGAAGCGAATGAAATTGTAATTGATAAAGCTCTTACAAAAGAATTTGGAATCGAAGAAAAATTGGGAGAAAGTATTGATATATTAGGAGAAAAATTTGTTGTTTCCGGTTTTATTGATAATGGGAAATCAATATACTATCCTTTATTTTTTTCAAAAGAATATTCAGAAACAGGAAGCTTATTTAAAAATAGTGGACTGGATGCTTTGGTAAAAGTAAATGAAGATATGAAAATTCCAAGTTCTGCATTTATTAAGAATTTCTTTTATGAATTAGGCGAAAGCAATGGTATTGCTAGAAAAAATATTAATGTAAATGATAAATTTGCAGATTTGTTTTCTATCAACATGATGGAACTTGAAACTTATATAGGGCTTAGTGTAGCTGTATTAGTTATAAGCGGAATTGTAATATATAGTATATTTTATTTATCTGTATCATCAAAAGTAAAGGAATATGCACAATTGAGAACAATAGGAATGTCTAAAAAGCAAATGAAAAAAATGATAAAAATAGAAGGACTAAAATATTGTAAAATTGCTATACCATTAGGAATTTTAATAGGAACGATGATTAGTTATTTTGTGTCAAGAAATGGTTTTAGTGTATGGAATGTTTTAAAATTATCAGTTGTATCAATAATTTTAGGCGTAATAACAGTTCTTATAGCAGTATCAAAACCAGCAAAAATGGCAAGTAAAATTTCACCAGTAGAAGGGCTAAAATATACAGGAAATGACGAAAAAATTAAGAGTTCCAATAAATTATGCAGAAATTTAAATCCAAATTCTTTAGGAAAAATTCAATTTAAAAGAAATCGAAAAAGAACGACAATTACTCTTATATCCTTAATTATAGGTGGAACTTTATTTATTGGTTCACTAACTTTTGCGAATTCTTTAGATTATGAAAAATTTGCAAGAAATGGATATTTTGATGATAATGAATATTTAATTACATTTTCTAATGAAGCAATCAGTGATTCAAAAAATGGGATGTTTGATTTGATAGAAAATGGAAATAATCTTACAAAATTAAAATCAGAATTAGAAGAACTTGAAGAAATAGAGAAAATAAATACGAAAAATTCTTATACTGTAAAAATTGAAACACATAATGAAATTATTGATGATGAGATTAGTCCAATCAGTAAAGATATAGAAGAGGCAATGACAAAATCATTAGAAGATGGGACAGGAAATTGCGAAGAATTAAAAAACAAAGGAGAAATCTATATTGCCTATAATGATGTATTTGAAGAAATATTTGGTTATCGTTTTAAGGTTGGAGATAAAATAAGACTTCATTATTTTAATGGAAAAGAAAATAGTATGGAATTAACGGTTGGAGGAGTTGGAGATTCAAGTTTTTCTAAATATGGAAAAACACAAGGCTGGATTTTATTACCAGATGATATTTATGAAGAAATTACACAAAATCTTGATACAACAACAAGTTTAAAAGTGACTACCCAAAATCATATTTACAATGATGAGATTGATAATAAAGTAAAAGACCTTGTTAGAGAATATGAAGAAATAGATTGTGAAACTTTTTCACAATGGCGTGAGCAAGCTATAAAAAATAGCAAATCTTTTTCAAATATACTTATAGGAATTTCAATATTTGTAATATTATTTAGTCTAATTAACTTAATCAATACAGTTATTACAAGTATGGTTACAAGGAAAAGAGAAATTGCTGTATTACAATCAATGGGAATGACGAAAAAACAAGTAAATAAAATGATTATATTTGAGAATGTTTGCCTAGCAATTCCAAATGGTTTGGTTAGTAGTATTGCAGGACCAATCGTTGTATTTATGATTATGAAAATAATGCAAGAAACAGGTATAAATTATTTATTTTTCAAATTACCTATTATGGGAATGCTTTTATATTTAATCATTTCAATTGTTATACCGTCTATTATTGCAATATTTTGTATAAAAGAATTTAATAAAGAATCTATTGTAGATCGATTAAGAGAGAATTAATAATAAATTGTTCACTTTGTTCTAAATATGACAGACAGATGTCATATTTATATGATATACACTAAAATAGTTTATAATAAAATTTTCTGGCTTATTATTTTTTTGAGTATTTTTATATACATTTTTTTATAATAATGTTATAATGAAATCAAGTAATTTATTAAGGATGTAAGAAATAATGGATAAGAAAAAAATGATGAATTGGATAATAGCAATAATAGTTGCTATTGTGTATTTAACAGTAAGCATTATATTTAAGGCTTGGATATATTCTTGGCTTATATGGGTAGTTTATGCAATTTATAGATTTATAGTTAACCTATAAACAAGAATCTAAAAAATATGAATATGAAGTTAGTAAAGTATCAATGAAAGAAAAGACAATAATTTTTAATAAAATATAATATTATGAAGTTGAAAGGTGTAAAGCATTTGAAAAGTGTTTTACACCCAATTTTTTATAGGTTTCAATAAGACGTATAAAAAATTGATGTATTTATTTTATAAAAAGTGCAACTTTTCCTATTTTAAAATTGTATTATAATTAGAATTAAGATCTTATATTCAAATGGAGGAAAAAATGGAGGAAGATAAAAAACTATATAAGAGGTTCTTGAATGGAGATAATGAATCATTTGAACTTATCATAAACAAATACATGGAAAAAATAATTTATTTTATTTATAAATTTGTAAAGAGTATGGATGTTGCTGAAGATTTAGCACAAGATGTTTTTGTTTATATTCTTATGAATCAAGAAAAATATGATTCTAAATATTCTCTAAAAGCATACCTTTATACAATTGCAAAAAGTAAAACACTTAATTATATCAAAAGGCAAAAGAAAATTACCTATTTGCAAGAGAATGAATACATTTTTAATGAACAAGAAATTGAAGATGCTATTTTTGATAAAGAACAGAGTCAAAAATTAAAAATTGCAATTGATCATTTACCAGAACCACAGAATCAAATCATTTATCTTGCAGATATAGAAGAATTGTCTTATAAGGAAATATGTACAATATTTGATATGTCCTTATCACAAGTAAAAACATTAATTCATAGAGGTAGAAAAAAATTAAAAGAAATATTAAGGAAAGAGGTAAATAATTATGATGGATAAAAAGTTAGAAGAAAAAAGAAAGTATTTTAAAGATTCTGTTTATTTAAAATATGAAAATTTAAAATTTACTGAACCCCAGAAAAATGAATTTGAAGATATCGAAATCAAAAATAAAATGAAATTAAATAGTTTACAAAAGGTTGCAGCATTTATTATCGCAAGTACTGTAAGTATAACTGCTTATGCTGGAATCAGTAAAAATACCAATATGCAAAAAATGGGGTTTTTAAAATTAAGTCAAAATTATGAAAACAATTTAGTAGAAATTAATCAATCCATAGAAAATGAATATTGTAATATAACATTAGAAAGTATGGCTGGAGATAAAGCCTATATTATTGCAGAATATAAAATAAAATTAAAAGATAAAGCTTTTGAAAAAATGACAAAACCAATCGAAAAGATAGGTGAAATGGGATATGATTTACACGTTTCTGAAAAAGTATTGGTAAATTTAAGGGAAATTACCAATGTAAGTGAATATGTTGATAAAGTTTCTGACAATGAATATGTCTATACACAAGTTATCAATATTATGGATGAAAACACAAATCATTTAAATCTAGAAATCGAAATCGAAGATATTTCTTCTGGCATCATACTTGGATTTGAAAATGGTGATAATGAAGCTATAACAATCGGAAAAACGATAAAATCAGAAATCGAATTAACAGAAAATGAAAACACTGCTATACTAACAGAACAACAAGTCGATGAGCATACAAAAATTATCATTGAAAAAATTGCAAATACAAAATTTCAAAAATTTATAAAGGCTAAAAAAATTGTAGATGGCATTACTTACAAAGAATATAATGAAAATCCAATGGAGTATATTAGCTTTAACGTTACAGATGGAAACGATAATTCAATACCAAACATGATTTATGGCGGAAGTGTTGCAGGTAAAAGGCTATATGTAAAAGAAAATGGACAAATACAAGAAAAATTTGAATATGAAATAAAAGAAACCGAAACAATTATGGAAGAAGAAAATTTCATCATACTACTTAGCTCAGAAAACGCAACGAGTGCGTTAAAAGTAACACCAACTAAGAGCAAAATATTTGAGGATAGAAACGTTAATGAAAATGGAAAAACTCAGGAAGAAGAAATGTATGATAAAGCGACATGGTATCCTGTAAAATCGGATGGTAAAACATATACTGCTACAAGTGGTTTAGGCGGAGATTTCATTATTCAAAAGATTGATATAAATGATGAAAATATTACATTTTACTATGATGAGAATGGGTGTATTGGAGATGAATGGAAAATTTTAATGAGACAAAAAATAGATGATATGAATTATGTATTTCCTGTAGAAGAGCAAATAAAAGGCGTCAATAGTAATGAAAATAAAATTGTATTCTCGAGAAACCCTAATCTAGCTACTGGTCTTAACTTAGATAAAGTGTCATTTGATAACCTAGATAATTTGGAATTCACGTTATTATTTGGTTGTACCACTGAAAACATAGGAAATTTTGCTGAATTACAGGTTCCAACTCAAGATGAACAAACTGCAAAAATTAATCATTTAGAAATAATAGATTCTACAAAAGAATAGATAAAAATGAATGTATTAAATAGATTTTTAAAATAAGATGATTCGGTTGAACCATCTTATTTTTGTATATTAATTTCTTTTTGTAATTCATCTAAGTATTTTTGAGTAGCTTTAGAGAAAACTTGATATTTTTTCATACCATTACTAAATTTTATAGAAAATAAAAAATTTAATAAATTTTTAAATCTTTTTTGCGATTTTTTAGGTTATATTATATGTAAGCTAGTTTATAAAAGAAAGGAAGTATTTGCTTGGAAGATAAAGAATTAATCTATAAAATACAGCACGGAGAAAAAGAATTATTAGAAGTGCTAATTCAGAATTATTATGATGATATTTATAGATTATGTTATTATAAAACAGGAAATGCTTCAATTTCGTATGATTTAACACAAGAAACATTTTTGAAATTGATTAAATATATAGGAAATTATAGAGATAAAGGAAAGTTCAAAAGTTATTTAATTACAATAGCAATGAATGTTTGTAATACTTACTTTTACGAAAATAATATAAATATAGAAGAACTGGATAGCAATCAAAATTATGAAAAAGACAATTTTGATGAACTAGAGAAAATAGAAGAAAAAGATATAGTTGTACAAGCTCTAAATAAGCTACCAGAAAAACAAAAAGAAGTAATTATTTTGAAGTATTATGAAGATTTGAAAATTAAAGATATATCTAAAATACTTGATGAAAAAGTACCTACCATTAAATCAAGACTAAAGCAGGGAATAGAAAAATTGAGTAGGTATTTAGGAAAGGAGGAAGTTTATGAGTGAGAAATGGAAAGAAATTTTAAATAAAAACACTTTACCTAAAATTGATAAGCAAAAAAAGCAACAGTCGATAGAAAGATTAAGAATAGAAATAGCAAATACTGAAATAACAGTAAAGGAAAATTATTTTGAAAAGATAAGAAGATATGTTCCTTTTATGAATAAAACAACTTTTCTTATTCAATTTGTATTATTGCTAATAGGAATATTTGTAATAAAGTCGATGGCTTTTGAAAAAACAAGACTAATTTTATCATTAGTTATGCCAATATTAGCTTTTCTTCAAATGATGGAATTAGAAAAAAGTTTTAAATATAATATGTATGAAATTGAAATGAGTTGCAAGATGGATTTAAAAGAGTTAATTTCAATAAAATTGCTAGTTAATACAATTATAAATTTGATAATTATGACAGTATTTGCAAGTTTAACAGCTGTTCATTTTGGAAATGAAATTTATTTATTGATTATTTATTTTTTAGTACCATTTATGATAACAAATGTTATTAATATTGGAGTAATGAAACTATCAAAGAATAAGTCAAATGAAATAATCAATATAACAGTAACTCTACTGATGAATATTGTTTTACTTATACTTAATATAAAATTTCTTGGTGTATATGAAATGTCAAGTATTTTAGTATGGATAGGTTTATTATGTGTAACAGTATTTTATTTTATAAAAACTGTTTATCGTTTTTTTGAAGAGGAGGATGATTATATATGGAACTTGCAATAGATAGACTAACGAAACAATATAAAAATAAACTTGCAGTAGATAGATTTTCTATCAATTTAAAACCAGGAGTTTATGGATTATTGGGTAGCAATGGAGCAGGAAAAACAACACTTATGAGAATGATATGTGATATTCAAAAACCAACTTCTGGTCAAATTAAATATAATGGAAAAGATATTAAGCAATTGGGAGAGAATTATAGAACAGTTCTAGGATATTTACCACAAGATTTTGGGTATTATCCAGATTTTACAGCTTATGACTTTTTAATGTATATTGCTGCATTAAAAGGAATATCAAAGGAAAAAGCTGAGATAAGAGCAAATGAATTGTTACAAATAGTTAATTTAGAAAATGAAAGAAAACAAAAAATAAAAACATTTTCTGGAGGAATGAAACAAAGATTAGGAATTGCACAAGCAATGTTAAATAATCCAAAGATTTTAATTTTAGATGAGCCAACAGCAGGACTAGATCCGAAAGAGAGAGTAAAATTTAGAAACTTAATTAGCAGTTTTTCACAAGACAAAATTGTTATATTATCAACTCATATCGTGTCAGATATAGAATTTATTGCAGATAGAATAATCGTTATGAAAAAAGGTAATAAAATTTTGGAAGGAACACCAGAAGAACTTTTAAAATCTCTAAATGGTAAGGTATGGAAATGTACAGTTTATGATAAAAAAGAAGTAGCGAAGCTTAATAGTATATATTATATCATAAATATTCATCAAGAAAATAATTATACAGAATTAAGAATTGTGAGTGATAAACAACCATATTTACATGCTGTTAATGTAGAACCAAACTTAGAAGATTTATACTTAGCATACTTTCAAGAAAATGAAAAATAAAAGAGAAAGGAATGAAAAATATGGGAACGTTAGTGAAATTTGAATTAAAAAAATTACTTAGTAAAAAGATGAATATTATTGTAATCGCAGTTTGTTTGATTTTAATAACATTACTATTTTCTATGTCAGGAAAAGACTTCCTAGCAACCGACAAGAGTGGAAAATCATATAAGGGAAAAGAGGCTATTAGTGTTAGGAAAGAGCAAATAAAAGAAATATCTGGAGCTTTAACAAACAAAAATATTATAGAAGAAATAGAAAAACTACAAGAGTTACACAATGATCCAAAGAACCTTATTACCAATAGTGATGGAGAAACAGATTTTAATCCTAAAATATATAATGAATATTTAAATAATAGACTAAATCTATTAACAAATATAAACCGTGTATATGCAAACTATAATGCTAGTTATATAACTGAACTATTTAATTTAAATTTAAAAGAACAGAAAGATTTTTATGAAACAAGAGGGCAGAGAATAGAAGAAAAGTTGAATCAAAGTTATGATGGAAAGACATATTCAAACCAAGAAAAAGAATATTGGTTAGAGAAATCTAATAACACAAAAACACCATTTGAATACGGCTTTTATTATGGATATTCTAATTTATATAGTACTTATGAAATGCTTATAATTGGGGTAATTGCTATATGTATATGTTTAGCATCTGTTTTTGCAGGAGAGTATCAAAATGGTACAGATAAAATACTGTTAACTACAAAATATGGAAAAAGTAAAGGTGTAACAGCAAAAATACTTGCTTGCTATATATTTGCTAGCATAGTATTTACGATATATTTAATATTTGCTAATCGGAAGTATATTTTTAATGTTTGGTACAGATGGAGGAAATTTACCAATACAGCTTAACTCAATATTAAGCCCATACGCATTAACTTTCTTCCAATCACTTTTATACAATATAGCGATTTCATATACAGTATTATTTGGTATGGTTGGATTAACCTTATTCCTATCAGCTAAACTTAAAAACCCTATGACAGTATTAGTAATAGATATTGCTATTATTATGTTGCCAGTATTTTTAACAATAAAATCAGCTTTTGGAATATTCAATAAAATATTATTCTTAATGCCATATAATGCAATATACTCAAACTTTTCTCAAATGGTATCATATAAGTTTGGAAGTATTGTTATTGATTTACCTATGATGACTATAATTACTTATATTTTTATGATGGTTATAGCATTAATTTGTGCAAAGAAAACATATAGTAAACACCAAGTAGAGTAAGTAAATAAGATTATATAATTTTATATATTATTATAAAGCTAATATGAAATAAATATTTGGAATTACCACATTCAGAGTATGGTTTATAAGATAATGAGTAATAAAGGAAGCAAGTTAAATGATTTGCTTCTTTTTTAAATTTATAATATAATCCAATTATCAAAATAATTGGAGGAAAATTTAAAATGAAAAAAATATGGAATGAATGGCTTAAAGATTCAGTATTTATATACTGTGTTATATATACAATAACAACTTTAGTAAATAGCATTGCTTATTTAGTGAGTGGTGCATATTCAGATCCTAATGGAAATTGGCATGAGATAGATAGAGCATTGGTAGTTTTAATAGGTGTTTTAGCTTATAAAATGGCGACAAAACTACCTATTAAGAATACACTTGTTAGAATGATAGTAACTTATATTCCAACAATGTTGCTTACTTTCTTTTATATTTGGCTAACTAGTTTTAGAGAACCACTTGCTTCATCAGCATATCAAGATATATTTATAAATTATACAGGATTATTCTTAATAATATCAGTTATAGTAATAATGGTTAAAAAAGTAAATATAAAAAATGAAAATACAAAAATAATTTAATTTGTGCAAAGATGCTAATTCTTAATTAGTGTCTTTTTTCATTAAATATTATTGACAATTTTAAAAAAGTGTACTATAATTAAATCATAAGTAGTAAGTAATAAGTAGTAAGTAGTAACTATTTATAGAAAAGGAGAAATGTATTATGAATAATGTAAATATTACGGAAAAATATACTTTATGTATGTTGAAAGAGAAAAAGATGTTATATGAAAACGAATTAACACCACATCTAATTGTATCTATGATTATAGAAATGATGTTAGATGGAAATTTAGAAATTACTGATAAAAACAAAGTAAAACTTAATGAAAAACTACCAATTTCCAATTATAACAAAAACTTATATGAAATTATGAAAGACTTAAAGAAAGAAGAAATACCTTTAAAAAATATAATAACATCAATTTGTTATACATTGCCAAATAAAAAATTACAAAGTGTTATTGAAGCATTAAAAGAAGGTATGTTAGAAAAAGAACTTATAGTTATAGAAAATAAAAAAGGATTGCTTGGAAATAAAGAAAAAATTCAAATAAATGAAAGTAAATTTAACAATATTATAGAAGAAATAAGGTCTGAAGTGTTAGAAAAAGGAAAACTAACAGAAGATTTAATTTTATTAACATCTTTACTAAATTCTACTAAATTTCTAAAAAATATTTTTACGAAATATGAAAAAGACGAATTAAATAATAGATTAAACGAAATAAAAAATACACAAATATCAAAAAAAGTAAAAGTAGCCCAATCAGTTATAAGTGATATGTCAGCACTAACAGCTAGTATTCTACTAACTTCACTAAATTAAGGAAGGTGATAATACTATGTCAAGACAAAGAAATATGGAAATAATTATGAACTCTGAATATGTAACAATAGGAGAATTAGTACGAATTACAAACATGAGATATAGTACACTTAAATATTATACAGAAGAAGGTATTTTACCTTTTGAACAAGAAGATAATGGTTTAACAAGAAGATATAAAAGACTTGAAAGTATTAGCAGAATAAATGATATAAAAGAACTAAAAGGTCAGGGTTTATCTATTGATGAGATAAAAAAGCAAATACTATAATCCAAAAGATATTACTGAACCATAAGTTATAAGTATTGAATGGGAGAAAATATGAAATGAAAGATTTGAGAGAATTAGTAAAATTATTTAAGGAAAATCCAATGTTAATAGTTACAACATTAATTGCAATGGTTATAGGTGCAATGTTAGGAGTTATAGCATTTTATAATGGTTGGCTAGGATAACAAAAAATTACAATTTTGAAAGTAGGTATAGTATGAAAAAGAAAGAGTTAATTATAATTGGCATTCTCACAATATTATTAGCATTTATGGATATAAGTGGATTACCTAGTGCATTATTTATAAATATTGAAGTGCTAGATATTACTCCATTCTATTGGACACTTATGTTTAATTTCATAATTATTGGGGTAATTACCTTTTTAACATTAAAATATCTTTGCCCTAGTTGGAAATTAGGACTTAATAAAAATGAATTGAAAAATGGATTTAAGAAATATGGTATAATTGGAGCTGTTGTAGGCATTATATCAGGTATTGCCTTTTATATGGGATTAACACCTTTCAATTATAGTCCAACAATATGGAAAGTTTTAATTGAGGGTATTATTTATTATATAGGTGTTGCATTAGTTGAAGAATTATATGTGAGAGGTTTCTTATTAAATCTTATTGAAAAACTATGTTATAAAAAGAAAAATAATACTATTATAGCAATTATTCTATCTTCTGTTATTTTTGGATTAGGACATATATTTGGAGTTTTAGGACAATCAATAATTATTATAATTACAAAAATAGTATGGACTATTGCTATGGGAATGTATTTTGGAGCAATATACAAGAAAACAAATAATCTATGGTTACCAATTATTTTGCATTTTATAATAAATGTGTGTGCTTTACCATATTGCTTTACGAGTATTACAAGTTATCCTAATATAAGTCTATATATTATTTTACCTACTTATATATTACTTGGAATATATAGTTTATACATTATGAAAAAAGAAAGATAAATTACATGTATAGAGTAGATGATTAGTTGATGATTGTCTGCTTTTATGATAATATCAGTATAAGTAATTTGTGGGAGAAATATGATTATGAAAAATTGGAAATTTATATTATTTTGTTGCTTAATAGAATTAGCAATTGTGATATTTATTAGTATAGCCTGTCTTTTTAATAATTCTATATATTATATATTTTATAATTTAATTTATGGTATAGTTATAAGTGTATTATTACCACTTTTAATTTTACTAAAAGAGAAGAAAAATTTTGAAGAAGTTGGAATAAAAAAGTTAGGTAAACGAGAGTTTATTGTATTATTTTCTTTCGTATTATTTTCTATCGGTGGACAAATTATACCTAAAGTTATAATAGGGGAACAAGTTTCTTGGAATGTACTACCTATTGCCATTTTACCACTTATTATGACTACTTTTTTTGAAGAATTTTTGTTTCGTGGTTTCATCCAAACAAGAATAGAGAAAGAATTTGGATATGGTATTGCTATTATAATTTCAGGTTTGTTATTTTCACTTTACCATTTAGGTTATCCAGGTTTTAGAACATTTAGTGATATTATGCTTCTTTTTGTAGTAGGTATAGGTTTTGCAATTGCTTTTAAATTATCTAATAATAATTTTGTTGTGTCGTATTTTGTTAATTTGCCCAATGCATTTGTTACTTATATTTTAAAGTATAGCCAATTTCCTAAAATGACAATAGAAAGTACAATTTATGCAGGTATAACAATTATATTATTAGTAATAATATTTGTAAATTATAGAAAGCAAATACAAAAAGATAATAAATTAAAAATTATATAAATTACAATTTAGATAGGAGTTGATTTTAATTGAAAATAGTTACTTATGGGAAGAAAGAAAATGAAAAGATATTATTATTACACCCTATGTTTACAAGTGCCAAATTTTTTGATTTTGTAATAGATAGATTAAGTAATAAATATTATTTGATTATTCCAACATATAGTGGGCATTACCAAGATTCATACTATATATCAATGAAAGATGAAGAAAAAACTATTGATGAATTTCTAAAAGAAAATAACATTGATAAATTAAAAGCAATTATAGGATTTTCTTTAGGTGGTAATATTGCATTTCATTATTTCTGCAATAATCAAGACAAAGTCGATCAAGTAATAGTAGATAGTGCTCCTATCTTTAAATTTCCAAACATTATTAAAAAATATTTTTATAATAGATATAAAAAATGTTTGCTCAATATAAAAGAACATCCAGAAGATACAGTTAAAGAATTAAATAAGTGCTTTAATGGTATGGGCGAAGTACAACAATATGTTGCACCAATAGTAACAATAGAAAGTCTAAAAAACTTATTAGAAAGTTGTTATAATATTGAAGCACCTAAATTAGAAAATGATTCACAGAGAAAAATAACTTTTGTTTATGGCACAAATGATATAGCAAGACTTTGCTTACCTAGAATTAAAAAATATAAAAATAGCGAATTTATCCAGATTGAGTCGCTAGGTCATTGTGGTTATTTTAGGGAAAATACAGATGAATATATAAAAAGGTTAATTAGATAAATTACAATTTAAAAGTGAGGTAAGAAATGAAAGAAATATTAAAAGAAAATATACTAAATAAACCTATTCTATATAGTTTTATAATATTTATGATATGTTTAGTAATAAGAATTGTAGAATACTTTATAATAAAGACTGATACAACTTTTATTTCTGAAAACTTTATTCACAAATTGATAGGCATTATCATATTATTATTTTTTCTAAAAGTAATGAATTATAAGTTTAAAGATATTGGTTTTGAAAAAAATAAATTTTTTAAATATTTAATTTATGGATTGATATTAGGGGGGATTTGTTTTGGAATATCTTATTTTATAGAATATATAACACTTTATGCAAATTCAAGAAACCCTAGTTTTGAACTTTATGTTAATGGATTTTGTTTAGTTGGAAATGAAGTCAAACATACTGAAATTATATTTTTTATTTTGTGTATTCTACTAAATATTGTTAATGTTATTATGGAAGAAGGAATATTTAGAGGTTTTTTCTTAAAAGTTATCAATAATAAAAATAATTTTTTAAAATCAAATATGATAGTTGCTTTATTATTTGGATTATGGCATTTTGTAATGCCATTAAGGTCAGTTATAAATGGAGATATGAATCTTATTTCTTTTATTGTAATGATATTAGGATATATTGTACTTGCAGGAATTATGAGCATTAAATGGGGTATGTTATACAAAATGACTGGTAGTTTATTTATTGGTATAGGTGATCATTTATTTAATAATATTATTGCTACAAATGTGCTTCATATAGTAACTAATACAGGAGCAGATGAATTGCAAATAGTAAGGATTTTAATAGCACAAATAATTTCGTTTATGATTGTGTGTTTAATTTATAAGAAGATGAAAAATAAAATACCAAGTAATTTGTAAATTACAATTTATCAAAAAAATACTTTTTTACAAAGCTATAGAGAAAAATGCCAATACATTAACTTGTATTGGCATTTTATTCTAATTCTTTATAAAATTCTTTAAACAATTTATCTGTAGAAATATTAAATATCTTTGCAAATCCGCCTAGTTCATAATCTTTAATAATTCTGCGGTTATTTTCTATCAAATGAATCGATTGAGCAGGAAGATCAATGCCTAAAAGTTGAAATTTATTAGATAATTGTGCCATTGATAAATCATTTTTTAATCGATATTCTTTTAAAATATTTCCAAAAACATTAAGTTTTCCATTATACTTTGATGTTGTTCCCATTGTATTATATCTCCAAAATAGAATTATTTAATATTTTAAATTTTATATCAATTTTGACTTGATTTTATCAAACCAGTGCGATAAAATATGGAAATAAAAGTTAATTATCTTCTATATTACCAATATCAAACAATTTGTCGTTATAAAACTCTGATAATGTAATGCCAAAAGCTACTGAAATAAAAAAGATTGTTTCAGTAGAAGGATTTTTAGTTTCTCCAGAAAGTATGGCACGAACGACTGATTCGTTTAGACCAGCTCTTGTTGCTAATTGATGATAATTTTCTATATATGTACTTTGATTTATTAAGTTTTTGATTCTTTGTACGATGGCTTGAGATAATGTCATTTATTGCTATCCTCCCATTTTGTAATTCTATTATTTAGAGGATAGCAAATTTTTATACAGCATAACCGCATTTTAATGCGGTAAAATAAAGCTAGTGAAATTTGAAAAGGAGGTGAAAATGTGTTTAATTGTTGTGATCTATGGGAGCAAATGAGAATTCAAAAATATTATAGTAAAAAGAGAAAATGTAAAAATTGTAGTAAAATTACAATTTTGAATCCAATTTTGGCGTTGTGTCCAGAATGTACAGAACTAGAAATCAGAAGCTTAAATGAAAAAATAGATATGATGTTGAAAGAAAAAGAAGTAGAAAAGATAGAAAAAAGAGGGAAATTGCTTGATTTCAAAAGATTTTTTTGAAAATTTTAAAGAAGAAAATGAAATAAAAGAAGAAAAATTTATGTTCTGAATACAATAATCATACTAGGAATTTTTTTAAATGTTGTCGAAAAATGTCGTTAACTTTATTAAAAAATAAGATATTTTTACTAGACAAACTCTACTAATCATGCTACAATAACTTTGATATTTTTAGAAAGAGGAATTAAAATGAAGGAACAAATCAAACGATCAAAATTTTTCTTAAAAATAATTAAAAAACGAGAAATGAGGCGAAGTCTCATATAGACTGTCATGTTTAAAAACTGTTAGCAAAAAGTTGCAAAATATTATATAATTAAAAAGAAAGAAGAATTGAAATGAATAAAGCTATAAAACAGACGGAAAACTTCTTAAAATCAATGATAAATCCAGAAATAAGAGAAAATCTCATTTAGACCGTCATGTCCCCAAAAGTGTTAGCAAAAAGTTAAGTAAAAGTATTAAAAATAAAAGACTATATTTTAATTAGAAATAATTAAAGTATGGTTTCTTTTTTTGCTTTAAAAAAGTAATGTATAGCCAAATTTTACAATATACATGAAAAGGAAGGGTAAGTGATAAAATTGGAAATTCAAAAATTTATATACGAAAATGTTGAGTTGTTCCAAATCTATATAACCGAACAAGAGGAAAAAAATAAAGAAATTTTAGAAAAAATAAATCAGCTCAAAGGCAAACAATCAAATGTGACAGTATTTGTAAGTGGAGAAAAAAATCCGATTAATACAATACAAGAAATTTTAAATTATGAAAAAGCCAAAAATATCATATAAAACCATTGCATTTTGCTGAAAAAGAAGATAATATAAACTTGTCTAAAAACATAAATATATTTATCTTCGGAAAGGATAGATATATTGAAAGTTGTATGTTACTGTAGATTAAGTAAGGATGATAACAAGAGTAGATATAGTAGTATTGAAGCACAACAAGAGCTGGCTAAAGAATATGCGGATTTGCAAGGTTTTGAAATATCAGAATATTACATAGATGATAATGTATCACGGCTATATTTCAAATGATGAAAGACCAGCGTTTAGTAGAATGTTACAAGATATTAGAGCAGGAAAAGTAGATATTATTTTAGCAAAAGACTTATCAAGAATAGGCCGTAAAGGTAGCAGAACACTTACATTTATCGACGAACTGAAAGAGCGAAATGTGAATTTAATACTAACAAAAGATACTTTTGGAGATTTCAATTTATTAGAAGGAGATGATGATTTATTAGGACTGTCTACCTGGTTTAATGAAAGGTATGTAAAGGAAGTATCCAAAAAAGTAAAAATTGGTATGCACAAACAATTAGAGAAAGGAATATTACTTCAAGGACCTAAGTTTGGCTATAGGAAAACTGCTAAAAAAGGAGAATTGATTGTAGATGAAACTGTTCGAGAGACAATAAAAACCATATTTGATTTATATGAACAAGGATTAGGAATGTTAAAAATTTGTAAAAAGTTAAATTCTGAATATCATTTTTTAACTCCATCACAAGTCATTGAAAGAGATTTAAAACAAAAAGGCAAAGCCTATAAGAAACCCGTAAAAAAATTATGGGATATGTATATGATAAAAAGAATTTTAAAAGATGAAATTTATATTGGAACATTGATTACTCATAAGACAGAAAGATATGATATTCATAAAGAGGGAAGAAAAGTAAAAAAGGAAAATCAATATAAATTTGAAAATCATCACGAAGCAATTATTTCAAAAGAACAATTTGAGAGAGTACAAGAATTGATGAAAAAAAGAATTGGAAATTCAAGTATGTATACCAAAAAACAAAGGGACTACATATTTGGTGGATTTTTAAAATGTGCAGAGTGTCGGTGGTTCCGTTACAGGGGTTGCAAGAGTTCGAAGTCAAAAAGAAGGATATGTGCCTAAAAAGTTATATGAATGCCTTAGTTATAGAAAATATGGAAAAGCAAGGTGTGTATGCCATAATGTAAGAGAAGATGTATTACTTGCAAGTTTAAAAAATTTTTTAATAGCCTTAAAGGAAAATTACAAACAAGAAATAGCAAATTTGAGATTGGAAGAATACAAGTCAAATAAACAAAATGATCTAAATAAATTGAGAGATAATTTAAGAATTTTAGAAACAGAATATAAAGTAATATTATCTGAAAAAATAAAGGAACTAAGTTCTTGTAATCCAGATAAAAAATCTTTTATAGAAAGCACCTATAAAAGTATGGAAGATGAAAAATACAAAGAAATCGAAAATACAAAA
The DNA here is from genome assembly GCA_949927455.1 of uncultured Clostridia bacterium. Lineage (GTDB taxonomy): Bacteria > Bacillota > Clostridia > TANB77 > CAG-508 > Scatovivens. The sequence continues at coordinate 33,261 of CATLEX010000004.1, read as the reverse complement.
AAACAAATTGAGAATTTAGGACAAGAAGATTTGAAAGTTAAAGAGGAGAAGTTAAAAAAAAGTATAGACTATTTTAATCAAGTGATAGATAGTAGAGTTCCTGATAAAGCAATATTAAATATGCTGATCGATAAAATTTATATTTATCATGATAAATCGGTTAAATTTGTATTAAAGATAGATATAGAGAAAATGCTCTAAATGGATTAGAGCAAAAAATGTTCAACTGGGTATGCACAGTCACAACATTATGCAGGAGTGGCATTTGATGTAGGACAGAATTTGTCTGCATCTGGAAGATTGGCTATGAGAAATTTGGCAGCAAGTTCAGGGTTCTGGACATATGTAGAACCAATCAACTTAACCCCACGTTGGGTTCATTTTGATGATAGAACAACAGCTGCTGGATTTCCAACTGTTCGCTATGGAAGCAAAGGAAATTACGTGTGTGTGGCGCAGGATGCTTTAAATGCATTGGGATTATCAACAGGAGGTTTAGATGGCGTATTTGGAACTAATACTCGAAATGCAGTTTTGACATTTCAAAGCAGGAATGGTTTGTCAGCAGATGGAATTTTGGGACCAAATACTTGGAGTAGACTGATGTCACAAGTGAATGGAATGGGAAGAACACCAACTGTAATAGATTAGAAGCATAATTAAAAAATCAAAAAGATGAAAGAATAAAAAACAGTAGTACACTATTTTTTAAGAGTGTACTACTTATTTTTTATACAATCAATTTTTCAGCTGTTTTTCTTGCTTTTTTGTCTAATTCTAAAACTTCATCAATAGTTGTAACTTCAAGTGTTTTATAAGCATTTAGCGTTTTCTCTAAAATTTCTGAAATATCTGTGAATTTTATTTTTTTCTCTAAAAAACTAGCAACTGCAATTTCGTTAGCTGCGTTCAAAATAATTTGTTGACTTAGCTTACCAACACAATCATAGGCTAATTTTAAGCATTTAAATTTTTCAAAATTAGGCTTTTTAAAAGTAAAAGTTGGCAGATTGAAAATGTCTAATTTTTCTACCAAATTTGCCAATCTATTTGGATAATCAAGTGCGTAAGCAATTGGAATTTCCATAGATTTTGGACCAATATTTGCCATAATAGTTCCATCTTCAAATTGAACCATAGAATGAATTAAGCTTTGTGCATGCACAACAACTTGAATTTTTTCTTTTGGTACGCCAAACAAATACATAGCTTCAATCACTTCAAAGCCTTTGTTCATCATAGTTGCAGAGTCAATTGTGATTTTAGCGCCCATACTCCAAGTTGGATGATTGAGAGCCTGCTCAGGCGTGATATCTTCTGTGATTTCTTTGTTGAAAAATGGTCCACCAGAAGCAGTCAGAAGTATTTTGTCGATTGGATTATTACTTTCGCCATTTAGACATTGCATAATAGCACTATGCTCGCTGTCAACAGTCAAAAGCGTGGCACCATATTTTTTTGCTGCATCTATGATTAAATTGCCACCAGTAATTAGAACTTCTTTGTTGGCTAGAGCAACAGTTTTTCCTGCTTTTATCATGTTATAAGTTGGTTTAAGACCAGCAATTCCAACCAAGGCAGAAACTCCAATATTGTAATCAGTAAGACAGGATATTTGTTCCATTCCGATTTCACCATAATAAACATCCAAATCAGCAAAATTATTTTTTAAAATTTTAGCGTTTTCTTCTGAAGTAATGTAAACATGTTTTGGTTTGAATTCTCTAATCTGTTCAATTAATTTAGCAATATTTTTCCCAGCTACTAAAATGGAAACTTCAAATTTATCTTTATGTGTGCGGATAACATTCAAGGTACTTGTTCCAATTGAACCGAGTAGAGCCAAAAATAGCAATTCTTTTTAACATAGAAATTCCTCCTCTAATCTATTTATTTTAATTATAATATATATAACAGATATGTCAAGTGTCTATAAATTTAGTATAAGCGCTATATTTTGTGCATAAATTTACTGTGTGGAGGGATTTTTATGCAAAATAATATTTTGAAATTAAAAAGACGAATGTTAGTGGTATTAATTGGAGTTGCAGTTGCGAGTGTTGTTTTAATTGGTCAAACGGCCAATTTGCAATTTGTAAGAGGTGAAGAATTGAAGGCAAAAGCCTATGGGCAACAAAGTTCAGATAGAACCATTACGGCAAATCGTGGTACGATTTATGATAGAAGTGGAGAAAATATTTTAGCTAAAAGTAGCACAGTTCAAACTGTGACAGTTAATCCTGTCAATATTACTCTAGAAAATAAAGAAAAAGTGGCACATATTTTGGCAGATATTTTTGAACTTGATTATGATAAAATTTTCAAAAGAGTTAGTAAAAATAGTTCGATTGAGACGATTGTCAAAAGGGTGGATAAGGAGAAAACAGATGAACTTCGTAAGTGGATGCAAGAAAATAATATTTATCAAGGAATTAATATTGATGAAGATACAAAACGTTTTTATCCAGAGGCAAGTTTGGCATCTCATGTGATTGGTTTTTGTGGAAGTGATAATCAAGGTTTGGATGGAATTGAAGCAAAATATAACGATATTTTAACAGGACAAAATGGTTCGATTTCTAAGATGATTGATGCCAAAGGAAATAGTTTTGGAGAAGAGGGAGAGAATTATGAGGAACCAATGGTTGGCAATGATTTGATTTTGACAATTGATAAAAATATTCAGGCAATTGCGGAGAAATATTTGGAAGATGTTTGTATTGACAATGTGTGCACAGATGGTGGAAATGTGATTATTATGGATCCACGAAATGGAGATGTTTTAGCAATGGCAACCTATCCATTTTATGATTTAAATCAGCCTTATGAAATTAGTAATCCAGAATTAAAGCAGGTTTGGGAATTAATGGACCAAGCACAAAAGTCTGAGAGTTTGCAGGGAATGTGGAGAAATAAAGCAATTGCAGATACATATGAGCCAGGTTCGACTTTTAAATTGGTGACAGCGTCAAGTGCACTAGAGGAGGGAATTGCAGAACCAGATAAAGCAGGTGCTTTTTGTTGCACAGGTGGAATTGAAATTGCGGGTGTTCGTATTAAATGTTGGAGATATTATAGACCACATGGTTCGGAAAGTTTGCGAGAAGGTTTGATGAATTCGTGTAATCCTGTGTTTATTGGATTGGGGCAGAAAATTGGTGTGGAAAAGTATTATCATTATTTGGAAAGATTTGGTTTTTTAAAGAAAACAGGAATTGATTTATATGGAGAGGCAAAAAGTATTTTTTTGGCAAAAGAAAAGGTTGGCCCAGTAGAACTTGCTACAATTAGTTTTGGGCAACGTTTTGAAGTAACGCCAATTCAAATGATTACAATGGTTTCAACAATTGCGAATAAGGGAGTGTATGTGCAGCCACGTTTGGTGAGACAAATTAGAAATTCAGAAACTGGTGAAGTGCAAGATATTGAGCCAATTTTCGGAGAACGTGCGATTTCTGAGCAAACAGCAGAGAATGTTTTGAGCATAATGACATCAGTTGTTTCAGAAGGAACTGGAAAAAATGCGAAAGTTTTGGGATACAAGGTTGGCGGAAAAACAGGCACTTCTGAAGATGGTGTAAATACAGGAAAATATGTAACTTCATTTATTGGTGTGGCACCCACCAATGAACCACAAGTGACAATTTTGGTAACTTTGTATAATCCAACAGGAGAAGGAGGGCATCAAGGAGGAGGTGTCGCAGCACCAGTGGCAGGTAAGATATTGAATGAAGTAATTCAGTATTTGGGAATTGAGGCGACAGAGGAGATTGAGGAAAATATAAGTCAATAGTTACTTTATTATTTGATTTAAGAATAAAAAAATGTTATAATGAACAAAAGATTTTTTGTATAAGGAGAGTGTATGTATTATCCAAAACAAATACCATATTTATTAGATAAGGAATTTAAAAAATATATTGAATATGTGGAATATAAGTTAGAAGAACTTGAAAATTATTGTATGTGTATTTGGGAAATGAAGTCAAAGCAGAGTTTAGACAAAACAGTATCCAATCAAATTTTGCCAGATTCTTGTATTGATATTGTTGTAGATTTTGTGAATGGCACAATTTGTTTTGCTGGTTTTAGCAAGGAAACGCAAGATTTTCAGTTAAGTCAGAAAATTGATTATATGGGAGTTAGGCTAAAGCCAGGCAGTTTTTATTCTTTTTTTCAAATAGGAGCAGATAAAATAATGGACAAATGGTTCCTTTTTGTGAGATAGAAAAAGAGTTTGATTTGTTTGAAATATTGTCATTTAGCAGTACAGAAGAAAGAATAGAGTGTTTGAAAAAATATTTATTAAAGAAGATAGAATGCAAGCCTAAAAAAGATTTTATTGTGATTGTCAATGAATTATATCAAAATCCAAAAGAACAAAATGTTATTCATATTGCGGAAAAATTAGGTTATAATGAAAGACAATTATTTAGGGTTTTTAAGAAAAATTATGGCGTATCTCCAAAAGTATTATTAAATATAGTAAGACTACATTTGTGTTTGACTTTATTATTAGAAAAAAAATTTAATTTAGTGGAGATTGCAATGCAATGTGGGTTTTATGATCAGTCGCATTTTATCAAAGAGATAAAAAGATATACAGGAATATCTCCACTAAAATTATTAGAGCAATATCGTACATGAATTGTCCATTTTTTACAATACAAATAGTAATTGATATTTTATAATAATATTAGGAGGTAGAGTATATGTATGAATCAATAACTACTAATATTATGGTAAAAAATGTAAAAGAAACAGTAAAATTTTATGAAGAAAAATTGGGATTTCAAAAAGTTTTAAGTGTTCCAGAAGAAGGGGAAAAACTGAATTTTGCAATTGTCAATAAGGATAAAATTTCGATTATGTTTCAAGAACAAGAAAACTTAATTGAAGAGTATTCAAGTTTGAAAGCAGGTGAGATTATTCCAACATTTACATTATTTATTACAGTAAAAAATGTTAGTTTGTTGTATGAAGAATTAAAAAATAAAGTTCAAATTGCAAAAGAACTTCATCAAACTTTTTATGGAAAAGATGAGTTTGCAATTTTTGATAATAATGGAAATATTTTAACAATTTCTTGTTAAAATATAATAAGTTAGAACCAGATAGTTTAAAAATTATCTGGTTTTGTATTATTATAGAAAAGAACAATTGATTTTGCAAAAATAAAATGTTATAATCTTTATTAGGAAGAGGTATTTATGAAAAAGAAAATAGGGATTAGTTTAGTAATTGTTTTAATGATTGTATTGATGATTGGTATCGTAACAAATTATGCGGATTCTGGACGAGTAACAACAGGACATGAGCCACAATATTGTGTCAAAATAGTTGCTAAGGATGGAAGCAAAGTAACATATTGGGGCTTGGGTTATAAGGTTATTAGATATGTTGGAGTTTCGCCTAATGAGCCATTTGAAAGCAATATTGGTGTAAAAATGGGAAATTGGTTGATGCAATACAATTTACCAGAACCTAAAACCATAACGATTGAAGTAAATGGTAAAACAATTGAAATAACTAATTATAATGATGTTTGTGATTTGGAAAATATTTTAGAAAACTCAAAATATGAAGCTCCATTGTGTGATGGAATTAGTACACATAGAATAATTTTTAATGATGAAATTTATGATATAAAAGAAAGTTGCAAAGAAATACAAAAAGGAGATAAACAAGCAAGCATAACAGAAGAAGATTTAAATACAATTTTGCAAATTGTAGAAAAAAATCAATAAAGTTTAATGGAGGAGGAAAAATGTCATTCATAAATGTAAATCATTTAAGTTTTGGTTATGATGGGGCATTTGAGAAAGTGTTTGAAAATGTGTCGTTTTATCTTGACACAGATTGGAAATTAGGTTTAATTGGCAGAAATGGTAAAGGGAAAACAACTTTTTTAAAATTGTTGTTGGGGCAATATGAATATCAAGGCACTATTTCCAAAAGTGTGAAGTTTGATTATTTTCCATTTGAAGTCAAAGACAAAGAAAAAATGGCAATAGAGATTGTAAATGAAATTACTCCTAGTGCAGAAGATTGGGAAATTTTCAAAGAACTTAATTTGCTCCATGCAGATCCAGAGATTTTATATCGAAATTTTAGTTCCTTGAGTGGTGGAGAGCAAGTAAAAATTCTTTTAGTTAGCTTGTTTTTAAAGGATAATTATTTTTTGCTGATTGACGAACCAACCAATCATTTGGATGTTGATACAAAAAATCATTTGGCAGAATATTTGAAAAAGAAAAAGGGATTTATCTTAGTTTCGCATGATCGAATGTTTTTAGACGAGATTGTAGATCATATTATTTCGATTAATAATACTAATATTGAAATTCAAAAAGGAAATTTTTCGTCTTGGCAAGAAAATAAAAATGCGCAAGATAATTTTGAATTAACTCAAAATGAAAAGTTAAAAAAGGATATTAGTAGGTTGGAAGTTGCTTCAAGAAATACGGCAAATTGGTCTGATAAAGTGGAAAAATCAAAGTATAATACGACAAATTCAGGATCTAGTATTGACCGAGGTTATGTAGGACATATGTCTGCTAAAATGATGAAGAAGTCAAAAGTAATGGAAAAGAGGATTGAAAAAGCAATTGAAGAGAAATCTAGTTTACTCAAAAATGTGGATCGAAATGATGCTTTGAAAATGGTTCCATTAGAGGCAAGACAAAAGGTGCTAGTGGCAGCAAATCATTTTCAGATTAAATATCAAAATAATCCTATTTTTAATGAACTATCTTTTGAAATTGAAAATGGAGATAGGGTTGCCATAGTTGGAAAAAATGGAATTGGCAAATCGAGTATTTTGAAATTCATGTTAGCAAATCAAATTGCGTATGATGGCGATTTTAAAATGGCAAATAACTTGAATATATCGTATGTGTCGCAAAGCACAGATAGTTTAAAGGGAAATCTAAAACAATTTGCAAGACAAACTAAAGTAGAGGAAAGTATCTTTAAAGCAATGCTTTCAAAGATGGGAATTTCAAGTTTAGAATTTGAGAAAAATATAGAAGAAATGAGTGAGGGGCAAAAGAAAAAAGTATTGCTTGCTAAGAGTATTTCGGAAGAAGCAGAACTATATATTTGGGATGAACCACTCAATTACATTGATATTTTGACGAGAATACAAATAGAAGAGATGATTTTGAAGTATCAACCCACTCTTATTTTTGTAGAACATGATGAAACTTTTGTGAAAAAGATTGCTAATAAAGTGATTTATTTGGAAAAATAGAAACTGGAGAATGAATGAAATTCTCCAGTTTTTTGAAATTTATGAATTTAGATTAATTGGAATTGTGATGTAAAAAGTTGTTCCTTTACCAATGTGTGTTTCATAAGTTAAGTTTCCGTTAAAGTGAACTTTTATATTAGAATAAGACATAAACATACCAAGTCCAGTTCCATTTTTTCCTTTTGTTGTAATCATTTCTTTGAATAGCTTTTGTTGTGCCATTTCAGAAATTCCTGGTCCATAATCTTTGATAGAAATGATGATGTTAGAAGCTTTTTTTTGTGCAAGAAGTTCTATTTTTTTATCAGTAAAGTCATTTCCATAGGCTTCAATTGCATTAGAAATGATATTGTTAATAATTTGTACTAAACTATTAATATTTCCAGAAAGTAATTCAGCGTCGCCAACGTTATTTTTGATTTCTAGAGTGGCTAAGGCGTTTTTAACTTCATGTTTCATTAAAATATCAACACGTTTAAACAATTCTGTAATAGAAAAATCCATAGATTCGCTTTCTGATAAAGTAACAGCTTGTCCTTTTACAGTAGTAATAACATCTGACATGTAAGAAATATGACCTCTTAATTTTTCAATCCATTGACGCATGTCTGATGCAATTTCGTGCATGTCATCATTAGTTACAGAATCATTGTCAAGTGATAAATCAAATTCATTAATCAAATCAGATAAACCTTCCAATCCACCTGCGACAGAAAAGATTGGAGTTTTTAAGTTGTGTGCAATTCCACCAATCATTTGTCCAAGTGAAGCGAGACGTTCTTGCTCAATTAAGATATCTTGGTTATTTTGGATGGTTTGAATATCTTGTTTGTGCTGAGTAATATCTTTAAATAGAACAAGAATGCCAAGGAAGTTATTTTTGCTATAAATGTTGTTCATTTCAATTGTAAATGTTTTTTCAATCTCAGGAACTTCATCTTCAAATTGAAAGGTTTCAGTTGAGGTTTGAAGTTTTTTAAGAGTTTCTTCAAAAGTTTTTTGGACTTTTATATTATTATCTTCCTCTGATAATTTAAATAAATTCTTGCTTCTTATGTAATCTGCTTTTGTATGAAAGGTATGTAAAAAAGTTTCATTGAAGTCTGTGATATTATAGGTTTCATCTAACACAATGTAACTATCAGAAATTTTATCAACAATTTTCTGAAGAGCAATAGGGGCAGATGATATAAACTTAAATTTAAAAATTGCTAAAGCATAAAATATAGCCATGAAAGCAAAAGCAATTGGAGTAGTATACATTGAAGCAGGTATTATTTTGGCTGTTCCTAAACCATTTGCAAGCAAAGGAATAGCAATTCCTAAAGCAAGCAAAAATGATTGTCTGGAGAAAAATCCAGAATTTTTAATAGAATATCTAAGTAAATAGATAACACCAATTAGATAAAGTCCATAGGTATAAAGCGAATGAATTGTGAAATATTTGCCATATTGAACAATATTCATATTGGTAGAATATTGTTCAAACATTAAATGATGATATTCATTTGTAAGTGTGAAAATAATACTTAAAATAGGTATTATTAAAAATGATAAATGTTTTTTAGATAATTTTATTTTAGTTTTTGCAAAAATAATGCTTAATGTGAAAAAAGCAACTGGACTTAGTGCTACACCAAAAACAGATAATTTTTCAAAAGTAAAAGGATTTATATTACTATTTTGTAATGAAATTTGTAAAATAGAACCTAATATCCAAATGAATATTAAACTTATAAAAGTAAGAAAGGAATTTTTTAGTTGAGATCCTTTTTTTTGTGTAAAAAAGATAGTAATAAATAGTATTAGTAAAAGTATTTCTGAGATAATCATTGCAATAAGTGAATTTAAATTTTCCATTTATTTGTCCTCCTTAAAAAAATTTATTTTTTTCATATAATTGATATATTTTTCAATATAATTTTCATCTATATTAGGCCATTCAAATCCTAAACGTTGCAAGAAAAATTGTGTTAAAGTAGAATTCAAATCAACATCTCTTTCATAAATCAAATCATAATTATGATTCAAATCATTAATAATACCAGATAATTCATTTTGTAATTCTGTTTTTTCTAAAATATTTTTTATGGTAGATTTAAACTTTTTATTGTCAACAAAATTTAGTGCAATATGATTTGAATTTAATATGTCAACAAAATTCTTTAAATAAATCGAATGGTTATTGTATAAATGATACACAGAAAAATCTTTTATATTATTTTGCAGAATATATACAATTGCTTTTCCACACAAATCAACTGGCGTAAATTCAAGAGGCAAAGCCTGCAAATAATCTGGTATATTTTTCAAACTAATAAAGCTTTTTAATCTGCCAGCAAAAGCATTTTCGTCAGGGTTAATTTGAAATGTTCCATCCGAAAAACGATTTGTAATATTACCAAGTCTGAGTATTTTTGCATTTAATCCATCTACCATATTGGATAGAATAATTCGCTCTGCTTCAAATTTAGTAGAAGTGTAACTATTATCCAGAGTTTGACCAATGTATAAATTATTTTCAGCAAACTCTGTACCTTCATATTTTTTAGAGGCAACGTAAGTAGCATCAATATTAGAACTTTCTGAAACACTTATAGTTGAAGTATGAAGCAATTTTTTGTGGTTATTTTTGCAATATTCGCAGAGCTTTTCGGTTACTTTAATATTAACATTTCTAAATTTTTTAATATCTCCATAATGTTTAACCATGGCAGCAGAATTGATAACAGTTGAGATTTTTTGTGTAATTTCTTTAAAAGTTTCTGCATCTAAATCAAAATTTTCTTTTGTGATGTCACCTTTTAAAATAATAATTCTATCATCAATAAAATTATCTAGTTCGTTGTCGAAATAAAAATGCAATGTATCGATTAATCTGTCTCGTGCAGATTTATTATTTTTGTCTCGAATAATACAATAGGCTTTTCCATCGTCTTGTTTGATAAAGTTATACAAAATATGGCTTCCTACAAATCCGTTGCTGCCAAGCAAAAGAATATTATTTTTATGATTGTGTGAAATGTTAGCATTTTTTAATGTTTGCAAATTATTTTTATCTAAGATTTTATTGATTTTTGTGTAATCAAAATCATTTAAATGAGAAGTTGATTTTTCTAATTTAGTGTTTTCTGACAAAGCACGCACAGTTGGATATTTAAATAAATTTGCATAAGGAATGTTGATGTTATGTGCTAACAAAGCAGTTTTAAATTTGATAGCGATAAGTGAGTCAACTCCAACTTCAAAAATGTTATCGTCGATTCCAATTTGTGTATGTAAAAACTGGTTCCAAGTGTCGCAAAGCAAAGATTGCAAATCATTTTCTGGTGCGACATAAGTTTGTTTTTCAGTTTTTGTAATTTTACGTTTATCTAATTCTCTTTTATTGACTTTTCCGTTTGTTGTAATAGGCATTTGGTCTAATTTTATAATATATTTTGGTACCATATAAAGTGGCAGAGATTTGGTTAATTCTTGACGAATATCAGACACATCAATTTCGGCATTGGAAGTGAAAAATCCTACCAAATAGTTATCGTTTTCATCTTTTTTATAAATAACGGCACTATTGTCAATTTTAGGAATTTCTAAAAATTTATTTTCGATTTCTGATAATTCCACACGAAGTCCACGAATTTTAATTTGAAAATCTTTTCTGCCAATATAATCAATTTCGCCAACGGAATTCCATTTTCCAATATCACCTGATTTATAAAGCATGCCATCTCCAAAAGGATTTTTGATGAAAGATTTTTTGGTCATTTCTGTGTTGTTAATGTAACCTTTTGAAACACCATCACCACCGATACAAATTTCACCTTCAATACCAATTGGGCATAGGTTTAAGTCTTTGTCTAATAAATAAATTTGTGTATTACAATTTGGTTTTCCAATATTTATGATACCATTATTTTCAATTTTTTTATTCGAACAACATGCGGTAATTTCGCTTGGGCCATAACCATTAAATATGTTCGCATTGGTGTAATTTTTTAGTTTAGTATAAAGTGTAGGTGTGAAACTTTCGCCACCAAGTTGTATAATTTTTAGCTTTTTTAAAGCAGATGATGTAGTTTCGTCATTGATTAACAACTCAATTCTAGAAGGTGTTGTTAAAATAAAGTCGATATTATAATCTAAAATTAATTGGCTAATATATTGTGGTATTTTTTGTTGTTCTTCGTTTGTTAAAATAATTGTTTTTCCAGTTAATAAAGGTACAAAATTTTCAACAATAAACATATCGAATGCAATAGAGCTAATACTTAAAAATTTATCACAAGAATTGGTGCCTAAAATTTCCTGATAAATAAGTGCCAAATTAACAACACCTTGACGTTTTAAGGTAACTCCTTTTGGGGTTCCTGTTGAACCAGAAGTATAAATAATTGAAAAAGTATCGTCAATACTATTTTCAACATTTGGATTTGCTATATTATAATATTGTAAGTTTTCTAAACTAAATTGGTAAATATTTTCAAATTCAATTTTTTTGAATTTGGGAGAGGTAAGCAGTAGTTTTGCCTTAGCATTATTTAGCATAAACTCAATTCTGTCTTTTGGCAAACTTGTATCAATTAACATATAACCTGCACCTGCTTTTAAAATTCCTAACATACAAATAATGGTCTCGATGGAACGAGGCAGCATAATTCCAACAATGTCATTTGGTTTAATGCGATTAGCAAGTAAGTAGTTGGCAAGTTGATTTGCTTTTTGATTCAAGTCTTGATAAGAAATAGTTTGGTCTTCAAAAATAATAGCAGTTTTATTTGGATTTTTTTCTACATTTTCTTCAAAAATTGTTTGTAGATTTTTTTCTTTATCATAAGGCATTTTGGTGTTGTTAAAATCATGCAAAATTTGAGTTTTTTCTTCTTCTGAAAGCATCTCAATATTAGCTATTTTTATTGTAATATCATCAGTTACTGTTGTTAAAATTTTTAAGTAACGATTTGCCAAATTTTCAATAAATTTTTCATCAAATAATTTGGTACAATACTCAAGTCGTAGAGCAAAATTTTCTTTATTTGGTACAATTTCTAATGAAAAATCAAATTTTGAAATGTGATTTTGAGCTGCTACAAAAGTGGTTTGGATGTCCTTGAAGTTTAACATTGGAGCACCCATATTTTGATAAATAAACATGGTATCAAATAGGGGACTACGGTTGGTATTCCTTTGCAAATTTAATTTGTTTACAAGAAAATCAAAAGGATAATCTTGGTGGTCAAAAGAGTCTAAACACATTTTTTTGATATGATTTAAAAAGGTTTTAAAAGACGAATTTGATTTTAAATTAGCACGTAAAGGAAGTGAATTAACAAACATTCCAAAAATATTTGAAAGTTCTGGTAAATTTCTTCCTGTGACAGGTGTACCAACAATGATGTCTTTTTGGTTTGTATATTTGTAAAGCAAAACATAATAGCTTGCTAGCAAAAACATATAAGGAGTAATGCCTAAGTCTTTTGATAATTTGGCAATTTTATTTTTTAGTTTTTTGTCAATTTCAAAGTGAAAACTATTTCCTTCAAAACTTTGTGTAACGGGTCTTTCAAACGTAGTTGGCATATGTAAAACTGGTAATTCATCTTGAAATTGCTCAAGCCAAAATTTTTCACTTTCTGTAAATTCAGATGACAAAAAATGCGTTTTTTCCCATTCGGAGAAATCTTTATAAGTAATCGGATTGTCTTCCAATGTGCGACCATTATATAATTTTGAAAGTTCCTTTAATAAAATATCAATTGAAGAACCATCACTAATGGAGTGGTGCATGTCAACTAAAAGTGTAGCTGTTTGATTATTTTGTATCACAAGAGTAGCCCTAAATAAAGGGGCTTTTGCAAGGTTAAATGGTTGCACAAATTGTTTTAGCAAATAATGTGTATTAGTACTGGTACTATTTTGTATTTCCAATTTGAAATTAATATTTGGTGCTATTTTTTGTACAATATCATTATTTTTAATTTCAAAATAAGTGCGTAAACTTTCATGCCTTTCAAATAAAATTTCAAAGCAAGATTTCAATTTGTTGGCATCAGGAACAGTGTCAAAAACAAGGGCTCCAGGACAATTATAAAGGGTAGAATTTTCTCCAGCTGCTTTGGAAGCGTAAAAAATTCTTTTTTGTGCAGATGAAGCATCATAAAAATCTTGTATTTTAGCTTTTTCAATTGTTGCTTTTGATGCTTCATAATTTGCAATATAATCAGATAAATCTGAAAGTATATGGTGTTCAAAAATATCTTTTACAGATAATTGAATTTTAAATTTATTAAAAATTTTTAAACACAAATTAATGGCACTTAAGGAATCCCCACCAAGTTCAAAAAAAGAATTGCCAATACTGATTTTATCAATATGTAAAATTTTTGAGAAAAGCTCAACTAGTTTTTTGTCAACCTCATTTCGAGGCTCTATCATATTTTTTTCAGTGTTTGAAAATGTTGGCATAGGCAAGGCTTTTCTATCAATTTTGCCGTTAGGAGTTAAGGGAAACTTCTCCAGTTTGTAAAAATAAGAAGGTATCATATAATTAGGTAAAACTTTTATAAGGCAAGATATAATATAATTTGTATCAATTTTACTATTTGAAGTATAATAACATATTAAATATTTTCTTGAGGGATCAGAAATTACAATTGAAGAATTAATTTCTGTAATAGAATTTAGTTCATTTTCAATTTCTCCTAATTCAATACGATATCCTCTTAATTTCATTTGGAAGTCTGTTCTTCCTAAATGAATAATTTCTCCATTATTTGTAAAATAAGCTAAATCATTTGTATTATAGATTATTTCGTTTTCTTTAAATGGTGAGTGAAAGAATTTTTCATCGGTTAAATCCTTTCTATTAAGATATCCACAAGAAACACCTGCTCCACCAATATAAAGTTCACCTGGTATAAGAGGTGGTAGTAATTTTTTATGTTTGTCTAATATATAGCAAGTAGTATTAATAATAGGTTTACCAACAGAGATTTTAGTTGAATTTGTAACATTTTTAAGGGTAGACCAGATGGTAGTTTCTGTTGGTCCATACATATTAAAAATTCTAGCATTAGAAATATTGCGAAGTTTTGTTAATAATGTTTCTGATAATGCTTCACCTCCAACTAATAATTCAGACATGTTTTTTAAAAATGTACAATATTGATAATTCTCCAAGAAGTAATTAAATCTAGAAGGTGTTGTTTGAATCATGTTTACATTATTTTTAATGCAGAGTTTGTTCAATTGTTCTGGGTTATCTTGCTCTATTTCATTTGCAATAATTAGTTTCATACCAGAACAAAGACTACACCATAATTCTAATCCAAAAATATCAAAACAAATTGTAGTAACTGAAACCATAATTTTGTTTTCAGTAAAATTAATTTCTTTTTTTATACCATAAATAAAATTTAACAAATTATGATGACTTAAAAGAACGCCTTTTGGTTTACCAGTAGAGCCAGAAGTATATATTAAATATATAATGTTATTTGAATTTAGTAAGGTATTTAAGTTATTTGTTGAAAAAGAAGAGTATATATCACTTGTTAAATCAATGATAATTTTTGGAATTGATATATTAATTTTGTTGATAGAATTTGTTAATAACATTTTAGAATTACTATCTTCTAGCATATAGGAAATTCTATCTTGTGGATAATTGGGATCAATAGGGAGATAAGCGGCTCCAACTTTTAAAATTGCAATTAATCCAATGATTAATTCAAGACTTCTATTTAAGCATATGCCTATAATCATTCCAGAACAAGCTCCTCTTTCCTTCAAATACCATGCTAATTGATTTGCTTTTTCATTTAATTTACGATAAGTTAATTCCTGATCTTCAAAAACAACAGCAATACTATCTGGTGTTTTTTCAACTTGCTCCTCAAATAAATCCACGACAGTTTTGTCTGTTGGATAATCTACTTGTGTATTATTAAATTCAACTAAAATTTTATGTTTTTCTTCAGGTGTAACAATTTCAATGTCTTTTGTTTCAATTTCTTCTTTTTTCAAAACTTGGTTAATAATGTGCATGAAACGTTTATGTATATTTTCAATATCAAGATATGTATATTTACTTGTTTTATAATCATAAGAAATTGTTAAATTTTCAACTTCATTCATTTGATATAAGTGTATATCTATATCGTCAGCTGTACAGCCATTAAAAATCCAACGTGTATCATGAGAGATTTCGCAATCATCACTAAACGCCGTTGTTTGATAAGATAAAAGAATATTATATAAATTAGGAATAGAAGCATCTTTTTTTCTTAAGTCCTCTAAAATATTTTGATAAGGATACTTTTGATGGCGAAGTAAGCCCATTGAGTCTTTTGAAATGGAAGTGAGTAATTCTGTAAAAGTAGAATTGTTATCAAAAGTAATGCGAAAAGGTGCTGTATTAATAAACATACCAGAAGTATTTTTTTCAGCGAAATTTGAACGATTTAAAATTGGTGTTCCAATAACAAAATCGTTTGTATCATTAATTTTTGAAATATAAATTGATAAAACTGCCATAAAAAAATTAAAAACAGAAACAGAATACTTTGTGCAATATTGTGTAATTTGATCGAATTCTTTTTTAGAAATAACAAAAGAACTTCGATTTCCTTCACAAGAAAAATCGTTTGAAATATCCATAGAAGATGGAATTGAAACAGCATTTGGTACAGTTGAAAATTTTTCTGACCAATATAATTTATCCTTTTCAAATTTATTACTTGTAAAATATTTTTCTTCTGTTTGCAAATAATCTATATAAGATAGTTTTAAACTTTGATTATGATTAGTACCATTTAATAAATTACAATATTCTTGCATAGGTTGTGTGCAAACAAAACCAGATGTCCAACCATCAGCAATAAGATGGTGTAGTTTAAAGATATAACCACCATGATTGTTGGGAAATCTAAAAATTGTAAATTCAAATAAACGTTCTTCGAAAATGTTGATTGGTTGATACAAAATTTTTTGGTCTAAAGCAGAAACTTCGTCTTCACTTTCTAAATCGACAACTTTAATGTCGAATTCTGAAAAATCCTCAAAATACTGCTTTACACCATCTGATGTTTGCTTGAGACGGATGCGAAAACTGTCATTGTATTTTACAAAATTTTGAATTGCTTTTTTGAACAAATCAAAATCTAAAGCTTCATGAACAATAATGCCACCACCAATATTATTAATGCTACTTCCAGTATAAAATTGTTCTGTCAGTAAAATTGACTTTTGTGGTGCACTTAAATTATATAATTTTTCCATTTGAACTTCCCCCAATGATAAATTTACATCTATCATATAAAAAAAATGATAAAAAATCAATATAATTATGAAAAATATTTTAAATATGTATGAAAAACCAGAATTTGGAAAAAATAATCCAACAAGGAGGCTGAAAATATGTATTATGAAGAAAAAAAGAAGAATAAAGAAAAACTGATTTTGTACAGCTTTATGATTGTAATTATTGCGCTATTATTGGTACTAATTTTAAAAACAAGTGTAAGCGATTACACTACAAGTGTAGCTAAATATGATGCTGAGAAGATAAATTTTAGTGAAAATGTAATAACAGAGAATAAATCATTGGAAAAAAAGATTATGGTGGATAATATCCAAAATTCAGTAAATGCAATTGTTGGGATTTCAAAATTAAAACAAACTGGAAGCTCTATATTTGTAGATAATGCAGAACAAAAGCTAGGGTTAGGAAGTGGTGTATTAATTACAGATAATGGTTATATTTTGACTAACCAACATGTAGCAGGCAATAAATATAGCAATTGTTATGTGACTTTAGAGGATGGCAAAATTTATGATGGCAATGTTGTTTGGGCAGATAATAATATTGATTTGGCAATAGTGAAAATTAACAAAAATAATTTGGAATATTTACAATTAGGTGATTCGGATGAAATTAACTTGGCGGAAGATGTGTATGCGATTGGAAATCCGCTTGGTATGGATTTTCAAAAAACAGTAACCAAAGGAATTGTTAGTAGTTTAAATCGTACTATAAAAATCGAAGGTGAAAACGAAAATGTCTATATGGAAGATTTAATTCAGACAGATGCAACCATAAATGAAGGAAATAGTGGTGGCGCATTGATTAATTCGGATGGAAAATTAATTGGCATCAATTCGGTAAAAATCAGCAATGCAGAAGGAATTGGTTTTGCGGTCCCAGTAAATATTGTAAAACCAATTATTAATAAATTGATTAATGAGGGAAAGTTTGAAGAAGCATGGCTTGGGATTTATGGCTATGATAAAGAAGCTATCAAATATTTGGATTCGGAGTTAGAAATTGAAAACGGAATTTATGTCGCACAAGTGGCTGTGGATGGTCCGTTAGTTAATTTGGATATAAAAGAAGGGGATATTATTACTAAAATTGATGATACTGAAATTAGTAAAATGAATGATTTGAAGAAATATATTTACAGCAAAAATCCAAAAGATATGGTAAAATTATATATTCAAAGAGCTGGCAAAGAAAGTGAAGTAGAAGTTGAATTGGCAAATAAGCCATAAGAGATTGTAAAAAAATAAGATATTGCGTGAGAAATTTTGGACATTGTTCAAAATTTCACTCGCTTTTTTTGAAAAGATAGAGTTTTTAATAGCGCCTTTTATAGAATTGAAAAAAGAATTTTTTTATGATATAAACAATTTATGAGGTAATTATTATGAAAGAAATTATGAATGAATTAGAAAGATTTAATCAAGAAAGAGATTGGGAGCAATTTCACGCTCCTGAAAATTTGGCAAAGTCAATTTCGATTGAAGCAGGGGAGTTACTAGAGTGTTTTCAATGGAATGGTGAGGATTTTGAGAAACAGGAAGTAGTTGAAGAATTGGCAGATGTGTTTACATATTGTTTTCAAATGGCAATAAAACTAGAAGTTGATCCAAAAGAAATTATTTTGGAAAAATTGGAGAAAACAAAAAGAAAATACCCAGTTGAAAAAGCAAAAGGAATTAGTACAAAATATAATAAGTTAACAGAGAATTGAAATATTTGTTAATGCAATTTGATAAAAAATAATAAAAAAACAATGAAACTTAATAATTTTCATTGTTTTTCCTAACTTTTGGAGGCGACACCCGGATTCGAACCGGGGATCAGAGTTTTGCAGACTCGTGCCTTACCACTTGGCTATATCGCCATTATAAAATGTTGTTTGAATATATTTCACCATAGATGCTAAATTATTATAACGTATATTTCATTATATGTCAAGCAGATTAAAAAAATTCCTAAAATTTTATTTTTAATGAAATAATTGATGTATGCCAAGAGCAATTTGACAAAATTATCCAAATATGATATAATCTACTAGTTATCTTATTTTAAAAAGGAGATTTTATGCCCAAAAAAAGTCAAGAAATTTTGGATAAAATTAATTTAAAATTCAATATTTATTTGCTAGTGATTGTATTGCTTTGTATTTTGCTTTGCATTTATGATAAAAGATTTATTGTACCTTCTATTATTTTATGTGTTTTTTTATTAGCGTATGCTATATGGTCAAATGACAAAAGAAAATTGGAAATTGTCAATCATATACAAGAAGTCACAACAGATATGAACGTTGCCAATCGTAATAATTTAATTAATTCACCAATTCCATTATTGCTTATCGAAACAGATGGAAACATTATTTGGAAAAGTAAAAGCTTTATTCACATTTTTAAAGATGTAGATGTGGCAACCTCACTAAATCCTATTTTAAAGGAAATCAAATTAAATATTGAAAAAGAATATGAGCAAACAGGACAAGAATTTGACAGAAATAATTATTTGACAAAACAGTTTAATATTGAAGATAAATTCTACAAAATTTATTGTGGTGTTTCTAAAAGCAAGAAAAAAGATAAAAGAAAACAACGCGAATATCAACTCACCATGTATTTTATTGATGATACTAAATACAATGATTTGTTTGATCTTTATAATAGCTCTAAATTATGTATTGGAATTGCTATGATTGATAATTACGAAGAAGTAATGCAACGTGCGATGCCAGAAGAAAGAGCAGAACTAGTTACAAATGTTGAGAGAATGATTATGGAATGGGCAAAAGAAACAGGTGGGCTAATTGTAAAAACAGAAAGAGATAGATTTTTGTATATTTTTGAACAGCAATATTTATCCGGCATTGAAAAAGAAAAAGTGAGTGTGCTAGATAAAGTCAAAAGTATGAATGAAAATTCTGATATTAAGGTGACTTTGAGTATTGCCATTTCAAATGAAGGAAATAGCAATTTTGAAAAATATAAATCAGCGCTAGCAGCAATGGATATTGTGTTAGGGCGTGGTGGCGACCAAGCTGTTATTCGTAAAGACGGAAAATATAAATTCTATGGCGGAAATACCATAGAAGTCGAAAAAAGAACCAAAGTCAAGGCAAGAACGGTAGCAGGCTCTATTGCTAATTTAATCAAAGAATCAGACAATGTGCTGATTATGGGACATAATCATATTGATATTGATGCGATTGGTTCAGGGCTTGGTATGTACAGATTAGCTAAAACTTTAGAAAAAGAAGCTTATATTGTATCTGAACCAAAAGGAAAATCGTTAGGAAAATTTTTGAAAAGTTTTAGTGAAAATCCAGAATATGAAGGTGTTATTATTTCAGAGGAAGAAGCAGAAGAAATGATACAGCTAAATACATTACTCATTATTGTGGATACACATAAGGAAAATTATGTGGAATTTCCAGAACTGTTACAAAAAATAGAAAGAAGAATTGTGATTGACCACCATAGAAAAGCGCCAGAAGCAATTACAGATGCCCTTGTTTCGTTTCACGAAGTGTACGCATCTTCAGCAGCAGAACTTGTGACAGAAATTATCCAATATGCAGCAGATGATGTAAAATTGACGTTGCTGGAAGCAGAAAGTTTGTATGGCGGAATTATGGTAGACACAAAGAATTTTACATTTAAGACAGGAGTTAGAACATTTGAAGCTGCGGCATATCTTAGAAAGTTTGGTGTGGATATCATTCGTGTTAAAAAATGGTTTCAAGCAGATTTGGAGAGCTATAATGTAATTGCAGAAATTGTAAAAAATGTAGAAATCATAAATGATACAATTGCAATTGCAATTTATGATAATGTGGAGGATGAAGATGCCAATTTGATTTGTGCGAAAGCGGCAGACGAATTGCTAACAATTAGCGATATTACAGCGTCTTTTGTTATGGGAAAAATTGGAGAAAAAGTGTTCATTAGTGGACGTTCGATTGGTGATATTAATGTGCAAATTATTTTGGAAAAATTGGGCGGTGGCGGACATATTACGCTTGCTGGTGCACAGCTAGAGGGTTTTTCTTTAGAAGATGCAAAAGCTGAGCTGATAATTCGTATTAACGAATACTTTTCAGAGATTGAATAAAAATAAATGGGGCTATAAAAAACTCAATAT
This sequence comes from uncultured Clostridia bacterium, assembly GCA_949927455.1. Lineage (GTDB taxonomy): Bacteria > Bacillota > Clostridia > TANB77 > CAG-508 > Scatovivens. The sequence goes on along the minus strand of CATLEX010000004.1, from coordinate 12,559 downwards.
ATAAAGTTTTTTATAACTCCATTTGTTATTTTTTTCTATAATAATATTTCATACAAACATCTTCAAAACCTAATTTTCGATAAATATCTGCTGGATAGTAAGCATCTTCTGTTTGCAAAAAAGCAAGTTGCAAATTTTTATTTTTACACATTTGCAATTGCTGTTTTACGATTTCCTTGCCAATTCCTTGATTTCGGAATTGTTTTTTAACAGCTAATCCGTAAATTCCATAAATTTCATTATCGTATACACCTTGTGTAATGCCTACAATTTCGTTATTGATTTTTGCAAATAAAAATTCACATGTAAAGTTATTTTGTGGTTTTGTATAATTGGCGTAAACTTCTTGGTAAGTAATATCTAAATCGCCATAAGGGTCCTGAGGGTCGCCTGTTTGATAAGCTTTTATTAATTCTTCACTATACAATTTCATATCGTTTGTTGGTTCTAATGTTACCTCAAAAGGACAATTTGTTTTAATAAATTTTATTTTATTTAGGTCTTTATAAATTTGCCAAACTTCACTTGAAACTAATTCATAAGCATCGTCCAAAAATGTTTTTTTCGTGGGCGAAGTGTATACTACAACATCTCTGTTTTTGGCTTTTATTTTTGTACTTGCTTCTTGCATAATTTTGTCAAAATCTTCTTTAGTATTAGCATTGATGTCTGTAATAAAATTGAAGTAAACATCTTTGATTTGATTGTGATAAAAAATATTATATTTTTCATATTTGTCAACACCACTAAAAGTAAAACCTAAACTAGAATAAAGGTGGAAATATTCTAACTTTTTAATCAATTTTAAATCCATAATAAACTCCTTGATTTTATTGATTAAAGTATAACATAATATTTTTTAATTTTCTAGTCAGATATAGCAAAAAAATTAAAATATGTTTGTTTTTTATTATAAAAAAATAAAGAAAACAGATTTAATAGAATCTTAAGAATTGTGGGGATTGATTTTACAGGGATTTTGTGGTATAATAGCAAAATATTCAAAAAATCAAATGGAGGAAAATAAGTGAAAAAGAAATTAACTAAAAAAAGAGTAATTATTATTGTAGTTATTATTCTTGTGATTATTTTTGTACAAATGAACAACAAAGCGGCTAAAAATACTTTAGATAAGCCACAAATAGAAACTGAGGAAATTGAGAAAAGGACAATTGCGAAAAGTGTGAGTGCAACAGGAAATGTAACAACTGCAAATTCAAAAGAGATTACGTCTGCTTTAACTGGAAGTGAAGTAGTTAGTGTTAATGTTATAGAAGGGCAAAAAATTGCAGTTGGAGATGTGATTTGTAAATTTGACATGAGCAATGTACAAAAGGATTTGTCAAATGCAAAATCAAGTGCCAATATTTCAGATGCACAATCTAATTTAGGAGTTGAGTCAGCCAGAAGAACATTAGAAGAGGCAATGAAAAGTAGAGATTCACAAATTATTAATGCACAAAAAGAAGTTGCTTCTGCACAAGAGGCTTACAATCAAGTACAAAATCAGTTGAATACAACAAATCAGACAATAAGTGCAAAGCAAGCAGAATTAGCAAATGTTAATACAACGTATGTAGAAACACAAAATATATTGGCTCTTACAGCAGCTACTGATCCTAATTATCAAGCATTAAATGAAACATTAAGTTCATTAGAAACGAAAAAAGAAACTTTGAATGCTGAAATGGCAGGACTACAACAAGTAGTACAAGAATTGCAAGTGTCAAGTAATCAGCTAAAAGCTGCTTTAGATGCTGCAGTATTTGCTTTGGAAAGCACTACAAATACAGCAGATGGCAATGTAGCAGCTATGCAAGATAGTTTAAAAAATGCAGAATTAAGTGCAAAATCAAGTAATATTACGCAAAAAGGTCAGATTCAAACTTATGAAGAACAATTAGAAAAAGGAATTGTGACTTCTACTGTGGCAGGAACTGTTACATCAGTTAATGTCAAAGTGGGAGATTTGTATACAGGAAATACAATTGCTACAGTTGATAGTGTGGATGAATTCATTATTGAGGCAGAAATTGACGAATATGATATTCCAGATATTGCAGAGGGCATGAGAGCATTAATCAAAACAGATGCGACAAAAGAAGAAGAGCTAGAAGGAAGAGTAACTTATGTAGCGATTAGTCCAACTGCAAATGCTTTGTTTGCAACTACAACATCAGTTGCAAGTACAAATGCAAAATATAAAATTAAAATTGCATTAAATCAGCAAAATGAAAGATTGCGTTTGGGAATGAATGCAAAAATTAGCATTATTTTAGAAAGCAAAGAAAATATTTGGACAGTGCCATATGATACGATTCAAGAAAGAGAAGATGGAACGCATTATATTCAAATATTGAAAGAAGGAAGCGAGCAAGAAACAGAAGAATTGAATGTTCAAGTTGGTATCGAAGGAACTTATTATGTAGAAGTTATTTCAAATGAGTTAAAAAGTGGAATGAAAGTGGTTTTGCCAAAACAAGATGTAGGAACAGCGATTGAGGATATTCTTGGAATAGATGGACCAAGTGCAGGAGTATAGTGAAAAAGGAGTAAAAATGAGTTCTATAATTAAACTAGAAAATATTGTAAAAAAATTTTATGTTGGCGAGCCAAATGAATTAGAAATTTTGCATGGTATCTCTTTGAAAGTAAAAGATGGCGAATTTGTGGCAATTGTGGGACCATCAGGTTCTGGAAAGTCAACGTTGATGAATATGATTGGTATTTTGGATCGACCAACTTCGCGGAACTTATATTCTAGATGGAATTGATGTTGGAAATGCAGGAGATGCAGAATTGTCGAAAATTAGAAATCAAAAAATTGGATTTGTATTTCAAACTTATAATTTGATTTCTAAAACAAATGCTTTGAAAAATGTAGAATTGCCAATGCTTTATGCTGGTGTTGGTAGAACCGAAAGAAGAAAAAGGGCAAAAGAATTGTTAGATTTAGTGGAAATGGGGGACCGAGCCAAACATTTACCAGAAGAATTGTCTGGTGGGCAGAAACAAAGAGTAGCGATTGCAAGGGCAATGGCGAATGATCCTGCCATTATTTTGGCAGACGAGCCAACTGGTGCATTGGATTCTAAAACTGGTCGTTTGGTGATGGATTTATTTCATAAATTAAATAAGGAAAAGAAAAAAACAATTGTGCTGATTACGCACTCGAATGAGTTGGCAGCTGAAACAGACCGTGTTATTTCGATTAAAGATGGAAATATAGTGAAAGTTTCAAAAGGAGGTGCGAAAAAATAATGTTACTTTTGGAAAATATAATTTTAGCTTTAAATGGATTGCTGTCCAATAAAACAAGAGCGTTTTTGACAATGCTTGGTATCATTATAGGAATTGGCTCTGTAATTGCAATTATTACAGTAGGAAATTCATTAACACTTTCTGTTTCCGAAAATATGCAGTCTATGGGGGCAAATGACATTTATGTGATGGTAGAGCCAAGACAAGAGGAAGAAGATAAAGGAAATGTGGATGGAATTGTGTATGGTTCTTTGCAAAAAAATGAGGAATTGTTTGATGAAGATTATATGACGACTGAAATGATTGAGTCAATGTGTGAAAAATTTTCAGAAGAAATTTATGCAATTAATTTGCAAAATCAAATTGGACAAACAACGATTACAGTAGGAAAAAATAGTGCAGGGATTAGTCTTTATGGTGTTTCTGCTGGCTATTTTGTGACTAATCAATTGGATATGATAGAAGGTTCTATTTTTTCAGCAACTGATTTTTCAGAAGGAAAAAGTGCTATTTTAATTGCGGATGAGTTGGCAGATGATTTGTATGGCGGAGATTATAAAAAGGCAGTCGGTAGTGAAATTGAGATTAATTCTGGAAATTCAGTTGGAAATTTTACGATTGTGGGCATTTATAAAAAAGAGGCAAATGCTATGATGGGAATGAGTATGGGAGGTTCTGTGACAGATGTTTATATGCCGCTTAGAACAGCTAACAATTATTCTCATATGAAAGAGCAATATACTTCTTTTCAAGTGGTAACAAAAGTAGGGGTTAATTCAGATGAACTTTCAGCTAAATTGGAAACTTTCTTTAAGCCATATTATCGAAATAATCGAAATTTTAAGGTGACAGTAATGACATTAAGTTCAATGGTATCGATGTTAACACAAATGTTGTCAACGATCACGCTTGCGATAGCAGTTGTAGCTGGAATTGCTTTGTTAGTTGGTGGAATTGGTGTTATGAATATTATGCTTGTTTCTATTACAGAAAGGACGCGAGAAATTGGAACAAGAAAAGCATTAGGTGCTAAAAATAGTTCCATAAGAGTTCAATTTATTGTAGAAGCAATGATTATTTGTTTAATTGGCGGAATATTTGGAGTTATTTTGGGGGTAGGCAGTGGAATTGGTTTGTCAAATTTATTAGGTTATCCAGCTGTGCCATCTCTATCAGCTATTCTTGTTTCATTAGTATTCTCGATGTCAGTTGGTGTATTTTTTGGTTATTATCCAGCAAGTAAGGCTGCTAAAATGAATCCAATCGATGCTTTGCGTTATGAATAAAAAACTTATGAAAAAGTTTTGAAAAAATATTTACTTTTTTTTCAATAAATGATATTATTTTATTAAAATTTGACAAAATAATAAAGAATAACAGAAGAAATATCAAAAAAAGATAAAGGAGTACAAAATGAGAAAGATAAATAAAATTTTTAAAATAAGTTTAATTTTTATTGCTTTGATTAGTTTTTTTTGCATCAGTTTTGCAGATGTTTGGGATACGACTTTAGAAGTGGTAAAAAAAGCGAGTAATGTAAAGATGCTGGAAAATAACCAAGGGCGTTTGACACATGAAATTACTTCTTACGATAAAAAAGCTGGAGAAATTAAATTAAGATTGACACTAACTAATACAGCAAAAGCTTCAGATGAAGAAGCAGGGGCGCCAACAGAAATTTATATTATACTTTCAGAAAATTTGGCTATTAATGAGAGTAATTACAAAAATTTTTGTGCTCATATTCAAATATTAGCAAGAAAGGTATTTGCTAAAAATTCAAATGCTAAAATAGGAATTATCGGAATGAAAGGTCCAATTTATGATTGGGTAGAAGAAGGAGACAATAGAAGACCAACAGAAAGAGACGAAGGTGCAGTAGACGGAACTGAAAATGATAGTGAAGTTGTTATAAAAGCAACTAATAATTATGAAGAATTAACAGCAGCTTTGGAAAATATGAACCAATCAAAACAAGAATATTACGTAAATTTACAATCAGCTTTAATAACAGCACAAAAAACTTTTGAAAAAGATGCGAATAAAATATTGATTTCTTTATATGATAGAGTTCCATATGTATCAGTAGGAACACATGATAAGATTGTTTATACAAAAGAAAATGCAGAAGAATTGATTATTGAGAAGACGAAAAAATTAGTAGAAAATACAAAACAAGAATTTTTGAATTTGAAAAAAGATGGCATTAATTTTATTCAATTAAGACCAAGTGATACAGATCTTAATCAACCTTGGAATGATTATGATACAGGTGAGCTAATTTTAAATTTTGATGGAACTGAGTATGTTAGAAATTTATATGGAACTTTTGAAAATCCAACTTATGGAAAAATGTATTCTTTGGAAACAGAATCTTTTCAAAAAATTGTTACAGAAAATGTTTATGCAGATATTGTTTCTTCAATGAATCAAGTGATGACATCAATTAAAATTCGTGAGTACTTGACACAGGAAATTATGGATAATTTTACAATGACAATTGATGATGTAGATGCTGATGTAGATATATCCAATTTAGCTAAAAGTCGTTATTTTACATGGAACATTGAAAAATTAGCACCAGGTTCAATGGCTGTTTTAAATTATACTTTAAGAATAAAGGATATGCAAAATACAGATATATTTGATAAAATATTATCAGTAAATGAAAAAATTGATATTTCTTATAAAGACGGAATTGGTAATGAAAAAAATGAAACAGAGCCATCAAGTCCACAAGTAAAATTAATCGGAAAGAAAAATGAAAACACAAATACTAACACTAACACTAACACAAATACTAATACAAACAAAAATGTAAGTAATACTCCAAATAATACTGTTAAAAATACAGCTGATAATACAACAGCTCCAACTATTTTACCTAAAGCAGGTTCTAAAATATTGTTAGCAGTTACTTTAGCAGTTGCTATTATTGGTGGATTTGTGTTGTATATCAATTACAGAAAATTAGACGATGTAAAATAAGGTAAAATGGGGAAGAATAAAAGGCTTCCTCATTTTGAAAATTATGAAGCCAAAAAATTCACATAAAAGACACAAACTTTTAATATTATTTTTATATTAGATATATAAAATCATAATATAGGAACAAGAGAGGAGATGATTATTAAGATAGATATATTGTTAGCGCCTAAAAATAATTTTGGTAAAAATGGATTAAATATAAAAGATAATAAATTTGGGCAATTAATGAATTTGTACTCACTCGCTATGAGAGAGGTCGAAGAAAAAGTCAATTCAATTAATCAGGATTATAGAGAAATCTATGAACATGATTTAATTAATCATGTTGTGTGTAGAATTAAAAGTCCTGAGAGCATTATTAAGAAAATGAAACGTAAAAATTATGAATTAACTTATAAGAACCTAATAGAGAATATTAATGATATAGCAGGTGTGAGAATTATATGCCCATTTAAAGCAAATGTTTTTGAAGTTGTTGATGTAATTAGAGAGTTTGAAAATTGTAAAATTATTCGAGAGAAGGATTATATAACTAATCCCAAGAAAACAGGATATTCAAGTTATCATATGATTATAGAAGTTCCAGTAGAATTAGATGGAACAAAACTATATACGAAAGTTGAAATACAAATTCGTACTATGGCAATGGATTTCTGGGCAACTTTAGAACATGAAATCAAGTACAAGTCAAATGGAAAAATATCAGAAAGAGTTTCAAAAGAACTTGTTACTTATGCAAAAATTATTAATAAAATTGATAATCGTTTAATGAAGATTAATAATAAACGATTTAAAGGAAAAATTAAATTAATGAATAAGAAAAACTAGAATGAATTTGCATTCTAGTTTTTTTGTTTACGCATTGGCATATTTGTTTTTTGTCTCATCTAGTTTTTGTTGTTCAACAGTATCTGTTTTATACCAACCTTTTTCAGTCATTAAATTATAAATGTGATTTTGAATATTTAAAGATTCATTTAAAGCTTCTTTAAATGCACAGTGAACTTCTGCGGTTGTGCTTTCGATTGCTCCATGAAGATATAAATCACAAACACCTTTGATCACCAATAACTCGTTTTCCATTAAGTCTCTATCTTCCATATTTTCCTCCTATAATAAATTTTTGAATTTATTTAATAATTCAGTGTGCTTGCTTTCTAAGTCGTTCATGCAAGCAATTAGTTTTGCGTCAGTTAATTTTCCAGCTGTTTTTTTGGCACAACATTTCATAAATTTTTCATGACCTAAAGCATCTTCCACATATAAAAGTTCTTTACTCGTCATCGTATCACCTCTTTCTAAATTATAAAAATAGTATTGCCAAAATTTGAAAAAATATGCAAAAAACTAGAACGTTATTAGGTAATTGTTTATATGATATAAATAAGGAGGAGAGTTTTATGAACTGTTGTATCATGTCAAATTTGGAAAGATACTTACGCCGTTTTGATGAAGTTTTAAATCAAATGGCGAATCAAATGCTGTGTAGAACTTCTTTAGGTGATGTAACAATTGATTTTTGTGAATGTATGATACCACACCATCAAGCAGCAATATACATGTGTAAGAACGTATTGCAATATACACAAAATGAAGATTTAAGGGAAATTTGCAATGAGATGATAGAAACGCAACAAGAAGGCATTTGCCAAATGGAGCAAATTAAAAATTCAACGTGTGGATTTGTTAATACTTTGAGTGATACGAATATTTATATTTCGCAATATTTGAATATTACAAGAAACATGATTTGCAGAATGAGGAATAGTCCGCAATGTTGTTGTGCCAATTTGAGTTTTATCAATGAAATGATACCACATCATGAAGGAGCGATTTGTATGTGCGAAAATGCACTTCAATGTTGTATTGACCCAAGATTGAAAGAGGTTTGTGAAAAAATTATTACACAACAAACAGAAGGAGTTAGGCGATTAAGGCAAATTCGTTGTATGATTTGTAATGGATGAAGTTTAAAATAAGATGTAGAAATTTTAGTGATTTTCTACATCTTATTTTTTCCAATCTTTTGCTTCGGCTTCATCAAATCTTTTATCAGAGAAAAATTCAGAAATTTTTATATCAAACGCTTCGCAAATATAAAGCAAATTTTCAAGTCTAATGGTTTTATTTTTTCTTGTAAGGAACATTGTTAAAGTGGAACGATACATACCAGATTTTTTTGCTAGTTGACTGGAATTAATATTTTTGTCTTGCATCAGTTCTTTTATTTTGATAGCGATTAAATCTGAAAAGTCCATAAATTAAGCTCCTTTCAAAACAATTTTAACAAATTAGAAAAAATCATATGCTCATTTAAGTGAACATTTTTCGTAAAAAGTGTTCATTTTTATGAGCAAGTATGATACAATTAAAAATAATATAAATAGAAAATAAAATTTTATACAACAATTTTATAGAATAGGAGGATAAAATTAATGAAAAAAGAATTAGCTGAATTAAAAGAAAGCACAGATAAAATGTTAAGAAATTTCTCAATTAATGTATTTTTAGGTGAAAGAGATTTAATTGAAAAAATAGACAAACTTTTTGAACAAGAGGATGTAGACATTGAAGATGCAAAAAAATTGATTAAAGAAATAGAAGAGCATTTAAAAAGGAAAGAAAGAACATTGAGAAAATAAAAGAATTTTAAATAGAAAACATTTATTTTTAAAAAAGACTTGCCAAAACAAATATTTTATGTTAAAATATGACAGTATTTAAATGAAGATAGATACAACTTAATCCTTACTCACATATAAAATGTGGGTTTGATATCCAGAAGGAGGTGAAAAATAATGAATAAATATGAAACGATATTCATTATTAATCCAAATGTTGAAGATACAGGAGCAAAAGCTCTTATTGAAAAATTTTCAACTTTGATTAATAGTGATGGAAAAGTTGAATCAGTTGAGGAATTAGGGAAGAAAAAATTAGCTTATGAAATCAAAAAACATAAAGAAGGAAATTATGTAGTGATTAATTTTGAAGCTAATCCAGAACTAATAAAAGAACTTGAAAGAATTTACAGAATTACAGATGAAGTAATCAAATTTATTGTTGTAAGAAAAGACGAAGTATAAAATAAAGGTGGAATGACATATGAACAAAGTAATTTTAATGGGTAGATTAACAAGAGATCCAGAAGTTAGATATACACAAACAAATAACACTTTAGTTGCTTCCTTTTCACTTGCTGTTAATCGAAGATTTGCAAGACAAGGCGAAGAAAGACAAGCGGATTTTATTAATGTAGTAGCTTGGAGTAAAACTGGTGAATTTTGTAGCAAATATTTTAAAAAGGGTCAACAAGTTGGCGTAATTGGAAGATTACAGACTAGAAACTGGGATGATGAACAAGGTCAAAAACACTATGTTACTGAAGTCATTGCAGAAGAAGCATATTTTGCAGATTCAAAACGAGAGGGAGAAGCAGCACCAGCAGGTTTTGAAAATACATTTGGTGAAAACATAGCAAATTCAAGTGAATTTCAAGTAACATCTGGTTCAGATGATGATTTACCATTCTAATTATGTAAGGGTTTAATAGATTGGAGGTAAAAAAATGGCAGATAAAAAACAACATAATAAAAAATTTAATAGAAATAATCAGGATGAAGATTATAATCCAAAATTTAGAAAGATAAAAAAGAAAGTTTGCCCATTGTGTGCAGATAAGAATTTTGAATTAGATTATAAAAATGCTGATCAAGTAAAAAGATTTATTAATGAAAAAGGTAAAATATTACCAAGAAGAGCAACAGGTGCATGTAGTAAACATCAAAGAGTGATTACAAATGCAGTAAAAAGAGCAAGACATATTGCTATTATACCATATGCACAAGATTAATAAAAAGTTAAAAAAAGATTAAAGATTAACAAGAACTTTAATCTTTTTTGATTTTTATAAAAAAATTTCAAAAATGTAAGTTTGTCAATGATGTAGGAAAAAATTTTTAATTTTTTTTACTTTTATGAAAATATAAGTTAGATAAAACTTATCTAAGAAATAGTATATTGGCATTTTAACATTAGTCAGAAAAAAAGTCAATATCAACTAAATAGGAAACAGAGAAATTTTGAAAATAGTTACGCAATGTAGCTATTTTTTTGCATTTCGTTGGAGATAACATATTTTTTCATAAAGTCAAGAGGACGGCATAAAGCAGAAAAGCTACGCAAGAAAAGTCATTTTATACGTCTAAAACTCTTGACTTCATTTCAAAATATGTACTTCATCAAGCAAGGAGTTGACGACGCACTTTGTGCTTGTCAACACCTTATAAACACTAATTAAGAAGGGAGAAAAAATGAATAATATAACAATAATTTATAATGAAATATTAAAAAATAAACTAATGACAAAACCAGAACTAGAGAAATATGTTAAAAAAAACGGAGATATACCACCATACAGAACTTTTAAAGAATGGAATAAAATAGGTTACCAAATACAAAAAGGAGAAAAAGCCAGAATAATAACAAAATTATGGTATTTTAAAAAAGGTAAAATAGATAAAACCAAGAAAATGTCAGAAGAAAATAGTAAGGAAAAATTTATTTTAGTGAAAAGTTATTTATTTGATATAGACCAAGTAAAAAAGATTTAATTTTTGTATTATATGGGGCTAGTGCCCCATAGTTGTTTTTTGCCCTTGACTTTTGCCTAAAAAAATAACCACAAAAAAAGCTATGTAGTGCCCTTTTTAGCTATTTCACTAAATAGAACTATTTAACGCAATTAGTTTTTCTTTGTCTAGTAAGTGTAAGATGTCACTAATTTGTGCTTTTTCTAGATTGCATATAATTTCTGATTTGACTTTTTAATTGCAAATGTGATTTTGCACTCATTTGTTAATTCATTTTTTATTTTTCCCATTTAGAAAGTTCTTTTTTTCTAAAATACTGACTTAATATTCTTTTAATTTTTGAAAGCTAACATATTTTTACAATTTAAAATCAAGGTCATAAACCGATTAAGAAATTATTTGATTTTAAGTAAAAATATGTTTAAAACTAAGCAATTAAAAGAATATTAAAAATTTAAAGTAGAAAAAAGGAGGAAAAATTATGGAAAAACAAAAAATTGAATTAACAAATGAGGAGGCTGAACAATTATTCTTTGCGATTAAAAGTCAAATCAAAAAATATGATAATTATATGCAATACAATTTGGCACACAAATTAATGACATCTTACAACAAAAATTCTGAAGCAAAGAAAAAGCTAATTGCGTTAAATGCTAAAATAGAGAAAATTATGAAATAGCAGTAAAAAGGGCTCATTAAAAGCTCTTTTTTTTATGTTATTTTTTATAAGCAAACGATTAACAGACGCACCTACGCCAAAAAACAAGCACACTAAGTAACAAGAACAGGCAACAACAACTGTCTTCGGCGTTCAACTGGTGTTAAATATTTCAATATGCGCATAGGTATTCGATTAGAACGTGTAACATATTTTGCACCCTGTTGTCTTAAATCTTCCAAACTGTAAAACTTCAAAAAGCTATAAAAACGTTCGTTGTCACTTCTATGACTTCGTTCGACTTTTCCATTGTGTTCTGGCATACGCGGGCGTATTTTATGATGTTTGATATGTAAATGATTTAAAAGTTTAGTCAATGGGTGTATTTTTTTCATTTTCTTTTGGTTATATGTAAATTCTGTCCCATTGTCTGTTTGTATTTCCAAAGGTTGATAACCAAAATATCGAATACATCGTTTTACAAAATTTACTGTATTCGTTGGCGTGTGTTCTTGATACCAAAACAAATAACGTTCACGAGTAGTGACATCAATACAAGTATATTGATAAAATTTCCATTCTTTCGGTAAATTATTACTTTTACATTCCTTAGGTACATATTTCACATCTATTTGCCATTTTTGACCTAAATAATATAATTCCGGATATTTACCCTTACATCTCTTAGATGTACCTTTTATTTTAGGTGTTTTATAAAAATCAAGTTTTCTCAAAATACGATATAAGGCAGTTACAGTTCTTTTATAATGATATTTTCTTACTAACTTATACCAAATTTCATTTAAAGTAATATTGGGGTTACGTCTAATTAGATTTTTGATATTTTGTATTTCTTCGTCTGTATGAGAAGCAGGGTGTCTTGTATGTGGACGATGTGACTTATCTTTTAAACTTTCTTTCGTTCCGTCAAACTTTTTATTCCATAAATACAACGAAGATTTTGAAATATGATATTTTCGACATACATAATTATAATCGTGACTATTTCTATATGCTAAAACTGCATAATACCTTGTATTTAATAAGTGCGGTAAATATC
>CATLEX010000003.1 GCA_949927455.1 uncultured Clostridia bacterium | reverse complement strand
ACCAATATTATTCACTTTTTAACTTTATCTTCTCATAATCAAAAAATGATTCATCTAAAACTAGCCCTAAACTCAACTAAAATTTTATCAATAAGTTGTTCATATTATGTACTCTCATCGTTTCCATATCTATGATATTTTGAACTTTACCCCAAAATATAATCATTCTCAACTTTCTCTAATATTTCAAAATACTCTTGTAAAATTTTCTTTTCATTATTATTTCCACAGTCTATGTAATTATATGGGAATTTCTGCTTATATTTTTCATAAATTTTCTGTTTTCCACTCTCAATCCACTCTATATATTCAGAAAATTGCTGCTTAGAATATTGAAAAGGTTTTTTATTTAAAATAAAGTGAATTACACACAATTCATCTAATTTATAATTTTCGTAATATGTATAATAATCCATATGTGGAAAAAACATATTATACTTAATATTTAAATGAAGTCTCTTTTTTCTCATCCAATCTTTATCATATTTCTGTAAAATGTCTTGGTCTCCAATAGATTCTTGCTCATTTTCCATAGTTAAAAGAATCTTCATAAAAATATCAAGCATTCTAGCCTTTGGCTCAATTACCAACAATCCTGATGTCAACTTTACTTCATCTTCCATAAAAACTGGTCCAGTTGGTCTATCTATTGTTGCAGACATATGCTCTTTTTCAAATAGTTCATCAATATTTTTTCTAATATACATATCACTATCTAAATATACTAATTTCTCAAATTCTACTAATTCAAAAATTTGTAACTTATCAAATGTATTTGTCCAATGTGCAAAATTTCCTTGTTGATTTTTCTGCTTAATCGTCTCTGGAATTAATACACTATTTTTTCGAATAACATTTACATTATTTTTCCTCAATAATTCTTCCGTCATAAATGATATATTATCTGTTACTAATACACTAATTGGATATTGAGCATTCGTTCTTTTTAACGATTCTATTAAACATAATACACCTTTTAAATAATCTTCTGTACTTAAAACTGTTATATAAGATTTCTTTTCCATTCCATTATCTTACCTTTCCTTTTCACTTTTAGTTCTGATATAATACTCCCTAACTTCACAATTCTTTAAAGTTAATGGCTCAAAATGCTCAAAATCTTTATTACATGGCATTCCTTTGAAATAACATTCTATTGGTTGTGAAACAGCCCCATGGGTTACTAATACAATTGTTTTATCCTTATACTTTTTGGTTATATCATCTAAACACATATATACTCTTTGAAAAAAGTCTTGAATAGGTTCAATGTTTTCTTTTTTATAATTTTTTTCATAATCCAACATCATTTGGATATTCCAATCTTCTCTATTTTCATGCCCTTCCATATTACCAAAACATCTTTCAATTAGTCTATCCTCGATAAAAATTGGGCTCTGTGTTATATCTTGTATATACTCTGCAGTTTGCAACGCTCTTTTCAATGGAGAAACCAAAATTAAATCAATTTTTACGTTTTGAAATTTGAGTGCTGTTTCTTTGGCTTGTTTAATCCCAACATTATTTAGAGGAATATCTATGTGTCCCTGAAATAAATGCTTTACATTATAATTTGTCTGTCCATGCCTTATTACAAATATTCTCATTTTCATTTCTCCTTACCCTATGCTCGCTCTTTTTAAAATAGCTTTTATTATCTCTGTAGACATTTTTTTCATAGTATCATTATTTTTAACAACATGTGACATATTTTCTATTTTTCCAATATTAACTTCTATAACTCGATATCCCTTTTTTATAGCATCAATCAATATTCCAATATCCACACCATAATCTTCTTCAAATTCTAATTGATCTAAAACATTTCTTCTTAGTGCAATCATACCACTAATTGGTTCAGAAAACATATACATATCTGAAAATAACATATTTAATAAAGGTTTTACAACTATTTCTGTTACAACTCCACCTTGTGTACGTTCAAATGTTGATTTAACAAAATCAGCTTCTTCCTTCAATAAAGGCTTTGTTAATAGATCAATTAAATTTTTCGGATATCCTTTAATATCTGCATCAATAAATGCTACTATATCACTTTTCACATACTGCATTCCACATTTCATAGCATTACCTTTACCTTGTTGTTTACAAAAAACAACTTGAGCTCCAGCCTCTTTCGCATATTTTGCAGTATTATCAACTGAATTATTGTCAACAACAATAATTTGTTTAACAACTTGAGATTTATTTACATTTTCTATTACTTCAGCAATCGTTTTTTCTTCATTTCTAGCTGGTATAATTACTGTTACATCATAATCATTCATATTATAGCCCCTTTTAATTCTATTTTCTGATAAAAATATATCTATTTATATAGTAACATAAAAATAGATAATTAGCAATACTAAAACTTCCAAAGTTCTTTTTTCTATACTTTTAGTAAAATTACTACAGACTATATTTTTAAATTCTCAACTAATAATAATTATCATGTTAAACCACCGTTTATTACCATAATGTTATTACTCATTATTCTCATGATTACTGATAATCTCTTCGTGATGAAAATAATACGAATAATGAATTTTATTTTTATTTTATCATAAAAGATAAGTAAGGTTCAACTTAATTACTTGCTCTACTTTTATAAAAATACCTATCTCAAATTTTAAGATAGGTATTAATCTTTATTATTTTGTTTTTTACTCTCTAAAACTCTGTTTAATTTCAAATTCGTTTGATACAACATTAAATTGATATTCATATTCTGTCATACTTGTTTTCAAAAGCAAACCTGTTTCTTTTTCAAAATAGCTATTCCAATCAATATTATTTTCCGAATATAGTATATATGGTGAATTTTTATAATACATTTTATAACAATCTTTTCCCTTATATTCTTCTGTTGTAATCCTACTAAACAATGCTGTTTTCATAAGATCCACAGTAGCAATGTTATCAAAAAAATCTACAATCGTTAATGGACTTGGAAGTCCGTTTGGATTATTCAAAACAGCAAATTTGCCTTCACTAGTTTCAACATAACTATTCACCATCTCTCCATTACCGTAAGCAATAAAAACTTTTTTACTTCCATCTGGATCTAAAACTTCTAATTTTCATGAATATTTTTCATCTTTTCGATAGGTTTCCATTATTAAGTGTTGTCGATCATTCGTTTCAAATTTCACATAATAATTTGTCATATCCTTATATTGACTTGCTCTTTTTTGCAAATCTTTCACAATCCATACATTTCTAGCAATGTACACAGTAAAAACTATATATTTTTTAAAATTGTATCTTTTTCACATCTTTTATGATAAAATTCAATTATGGTTAGTTTTCTAAGAATTGTTTATTATTTTTGCACATAGAATATAACATTCTTAGAATTTTTGTAGAACAAGCAGTTAGGCTCTTGTAATAGTGTTTGCCTTCTGCTTTTTTACTTTGGTAATAGATATATACTGGATGTTCTGTATAATTTGAAGCTCCTAGTTTTACTACCATTTGACTACAATTAAACAATATATATCTTGCATATTTGTTTCCTCTTTTTAATATTTCACATTTATACTCTTCCCAAACTGTTTTATTGTTGAATCAAGTCCGCAAAAAGCTATTATTTCTTTTGGACTATCAAACCTTGTTATACCTCCTAATTCTCCAAGTATTTCTGCTGTTAATATTTCTCCGATTCCATAAAACGAATTTATTATTTTATAATAAGAAGATTGTTTTGCTTTTTCTATTATTTTATCTCTTAATTCATTTATAACATTATTATTGTTCTGTACTATTTTTGCCATATCTGAAAGATTTTCTGTGTCTTCGTGTTCTTTATCAACTCCAAGATAAGAGTTAACTGAAGCTGTTTTATTGTTTCTGCTAGTCTTTTATAAAAGTTTAAATTTCTTCCATTAGTCTTGTATAAATTGTTATACAATGTATTAATTCGCTTCTGTTTCACTATTTTCACGTGTGGAAATTCTTTAATAAAGTTCAATGCTGTATCATCATATATTCTTGTTGATTTAAAGACTTTCTCTAACTCTGGAAAACATATATTTATTAGCCTTTTATATATATGTTTACAACTCACATTATTCTGTAATAGATAAAAATATTGTCTTGTCATTGCTTTTAAATTAGCATATAAATCCTTTTTATATAAATCATAATATTCTACTTCATTTATAAAAAATAACTTTACTAATCTGTAACAATCTTCTTTATCAGTTTTAGTTTTTCTAATAGTATCATAATTGTTTTTTGTTGTTAAACTATTGATAACTAAAGTATTAAAACCATTTTCTTTAAAATATCTTTCTACTGGCAAATGATATGTACCTGTTGATTCCATAAATATTTTTAAATTTTGTGGATTAATTTCTTTTATTTTTTTTTGCTTTCTCAAACTCTTCTATGTAAATAATTTTACAACCAAAAAAATTAGATGTAAATTCATTTATTTACATCTAACAGTATAGCTGTAATTTACATTACGCTTTATCAATTAAGTCATACCTTTTAAAAATTGTAATTATGATTCTTTTTACATCTTCATATCTTCTGTCGTTATCTTCTAAATCTATCATTAAGAACTTTTGACCATTTCCCTCTTTGCTTTCTATATAAATTTTTTGTATATCAACACTTAAAGATGGCAATATCCTTTCAAATTCTTCTTTTTTCTTTTGTCCAATCACAATCATTACGCAAAAACACTTTTCTCTAAAATATACTGTACACAAGGATTTGCTACCTTCTTTAAATTTTATATTCCAGCAATATTCTAAACTGCATTTATTAAATTCAAATTTAGGAACTACATAATATGTGCTTTTCGTATGTTGGCAAAGATCTTCCCATTCTCTTAAACATATTATCTCCATTTCAAATTGTAATCTATTTTTATAATTCATTTAGCATTTTTATTGCTTTCTCTTCACTTTCTATAAAAAATACCTTATCCATTATTGCCCTCATAACTCCCATTTAGAAATTGTTTGTCTTACCACATTCAACTTGATACCAAGTTCTTCTTGCGAAAGTCCTTTTGATTTTCTGATTGCTTTAATATTTTCTTTCAACATTTCTAATACCTTCTCTTTTTTTATTAAAACTATTGTATATTAAAAAAGCCGTTGCTACAAGCAATACCTATTAACATTCAAAATTTATAATCATAAAATACTATTGTCCTACTAACTAAAGAACAATTATATTGGAAATGAAACTAAAATTTGTTAATTATTAAATTTGTATTTTTTCATACAAAAAAACAGCATATCTCTACACTGCTTCAAAATATCTTCTATTTATAATAAAACAAATTCAAATTATTCTTCCAAACACATCAAATTTTCCTACTGTCTACTTTGGACCATTCCTTCTGGTACATCATGAATAGCAATTGCAATAGCAAGCGATAATCCTAAACTCACTGAGGCATCAAATCCAGAACCAATTGCTAACCCTTCTGGAAAATTATGTACTGCAAGCCCAATACAAATAATCATTCCTGTTTTAAATAACGTGTTATTACTAATATTTTTCTTTGCAAAATTAATTCTATTAATCAATTCATCACACAATATCATAACTATAACGCCAACTATAATTCCAACAATGCAAACAGTTAAATTAGAAAATTCCAAAGCCTCTGGAATTAAATCAAAACAAATAATTGCTGTCATAAGTCCTGCTGCAAATTCCAACACAAAACTCAGTATTTTATTAGAAGTAACATTCAAACAAGCACCTATAATACCTCCTAATGTTGTTCCTAGCATTCCAAAAATCAATCCATAAATTGTAATCGTACCTATACTTTCCATTTTCTCTTTGCTCCTTTAACTCATTATATTTAATTTCACAAAAAATATGATAAAAAATAGGAACAAGATCTACTTGTTCCTATTTTCTAACTTTAGTTCTATTTAAGAACTTTTTTCTTAATCCAAATAATTCCTCCACAAAGAATAACTAATCCTATCGCTGTTGTTGCTACTACTTGCATTTTCCAAACAGTTAATGAACTACCTGTTGGTGGAGATAATGTGATAACTTCTGTTGCACTTGTATCTCTTTCATACTTCATACCTGCGCTAACTGTCGTTTCTGTGTTAATTTCAGTTTCCAATGCGCTAGCAGGATTTTGGTTACCTGGTATGGTAAGTTCATCTCTTCTACCAACAATATTTTCATATCGAATAATTTCAGCAACATTATCAATTTGTAAATCGTCTGCATCTGCACTTACGTATTTGGTTACTAATAAACTCATACTTGAGCTATATGGTGCTCCTGTGCTAGTTGCCGCTACATATGGTGTCAAATGTACAATAAACTCTCCATTATGAATTGTATCACTTGTTTTATCATTATCCACACTCAAAACTAAATTGTTTCTTCTATCCGTTTTATAAGAAATACCATTCTCATCAACAATTGTATCCACACCATCGATATTTTGTATCATGCTAGGATCAATATGATTTCTTAATTCATCTATTTCAGCATTACTCCAACTCATATTAGCAACTGCATTCAATTTTCCATCAAAAGTTACATCATTATCAATATAATCAACCAATTGTCTTACTCTACTTGTAACAACACTATCTGCTGGATCTCCGGCTGCTCCTAGATAATAAATGCTTCCTACATAATGACCAATTAGGTTATCATTTTTCAAACTATTGCCCTCTTTTTTGTAGGTTGCCAATTCTGTTGCTAAGCTATTGCATACTGGATAGAAACCGTCATTATCCCAATTATATGAACTATCTGCCAACCATCCAGTTCTGTCAACTTCACCTGTATTAATTGCTGTAAATCTGTATTTTACGCTAATTGTTGTACCTTCCAAAATATCAAAATCAATATTAATATATCGGAAACCTTGGTTGGTTGCCAAATCTCTATTTAGCGCTTGCAAATTTTCAATTCCATAAGAATTTGCTGTATCCAATTCCACAGTAGCTGTTACTTCGCCTTTGTCGTCTACTGCATAATTAATATTGTATTTTGCGTCCATAATCGTCTTTCCATCAGAAGTCGTTAGCGTAATTTCCTCAATCTGTTTATCTAATGTAATTTGCGTAATTGGTCTTTCCTCCAAACCGAAATTTACATTTTTAATATTATAGTTGTAACCAGCTTCACCATATCCACTAAACTCAATATTCATATCTAGTTTCAAAGTATCTGCAAACATATAATAATCTTTAAACAAATCTTCTTGATATTCAGCCATTACTACTCCATTGTTATAATCAATTGTTCTTGATTTTTCAACCACTTGTAGTCTTCTAACTTCACTATCAATAGCTGTATTCTTAATTTCTGCATTTTTATTCGTTGCGTCAATATCTAAGTAACTATCTGCTCTTACATATTTATCTGGCGTACCACCTTTTACATCAGCTTTTAATGTTGTTGATTTATAATCTTGACCATTATAATACTTGGCTGTTGAATAATCTGCTGATTCTAATTTATTGGCAAAGTCATCTCCATAAACAAATCTTACAACATAATCTCCTGATGGAACATTATTGAATGTATATTTTCCTTCATCCTGTGTTGTAATTCTACTACTAAATCCGCCAGTTACTTCTTCCAAAGTTTTACCATTCAAACAATCTAAAGTTTCAGCTGTTGGCCAAATATAATCATATTCTGTATAATTTCCTGCTGTATCTGGAACCATTACTTTCTCAACAAACTGAGTTGTCAATCCCTTAATTCCAACTTCATTATCTTCTTTAATACCATTACCAACTTGTTGATTATAACCTGGATTTTCTGTATTGGTGTCTTTGCTGTTATCCTCCCAAGCCACACCATTTACTGTTCTGTCTTGATTTTCTGCTACTAAATTAATATTTAGTTGTGGTGCTGCAAATGTATCATCCTCGTACCATTTTTTACTATTATTTGTTGCAATTGCTACATTGCCTGGTGCAGAATCTCTGTCGACCTTTCCAGCAACATTTGAAGTTCCTGTATTGTAAGTTGTATAACTTGCAATTTCTGCTACATTACACTTTAATCCTAAAATAACTGAGTCATCAATATTATAAGTTTTATCTTTGTCTTTTTTCACTTTAAATGTTACAATCAATTCTTTTTGCTCACCTGGTGCTAAAGTAATATTTGCATTATTTAATGTCATTTTATTATAACGAATATTAGTATCATTTTTATCTTTGTCAGCTCCTACTAATCCAGTTTTGGTTGTTTCCCAGTTTTCTTTGGTAGCCTCTGCTACTTTCAACTCGCCATTAATATCTGTTTCTTTTCCGCCAACTGTTTGTGTTTTCAAATATTTTGTCACATCTTCTCTAACCAATTCAAATGAACTATCATAATAATCATCAATACTATTAATCTTCACATCATAAGCAGATGAACTATTGCTTAATTTAATTTTATAAGTTAAGTAAATATCCATTTGCGTATCTTTTACTGTCTTGTTGTTGACATTTGGCAATGCTTTATAGAAAGTCTCTAACTTATCATAGATGCCTTTATCAGTTCCTGTTTTGTACATTTCTGCTCGGTAATAATAATCAGAACGATACAATCCTAAAGCATATTCAATTGTTTCTCCGACATTCTCGCCTGTTACTTTAATGTCTTTATCAAGAGAATTCAATTTTTCTTCTGTCAAATCAAAATGTCCGCTATAATTGTATTGATATAATTTCTCTTTTACAACTACTTTTGCATTATCCAATGTTTTACTCAAAGCCACGTCAGCTGTTGTTCTACGTTTCAAACCTAAGTTAATATTCAAACAATAATTGTAAACTGCAATAAATTTATATTTTTCTTGAATTCCACTATCTGTGATTATTTTGTCAACATTTGTTAAACTGCTTCCGTCATAGCCATCTACATCAAATGGGAATGTTAAATCTCCAACTGACGTTCTAGCTGTTGCTCTAAAGATATCTGCTACAAGCCCATTATCCGCTGTTGTAATCAAGCTAGACCTTACAGGATATTCGTCTCCTGCATTATCTGCATGATATTTTAAATCAACCTGTCTTCCGTCTGCCAAAGTAGCTGTTCCTGTTGAATCGCCATTAGCATCGATTTGTGTTTTTCCAGCTACATTTGTGATAACATTGTTTGCATTTTCTGGCGTTGCAAGTGCCATAGAATCTTTTGCATATCTGTCTTTTACAGAAGTTTTTGCATTTTTATAAGCTGCCGCTTTTTCTGCATTAGAACCTGTATTTTTAATCTTGTTATTACCTTTAATTTGGTATGCTAAAAATTCCGTTGGCTCATAAGTCTGTCCATCATACACAAATTCTACATCATAACGTGCTGTGTAACCATTTCCTTTTTCATCTGGCGATACTGTTGGTACAGGAATTCTTGGAACATCCCATCTACCATCTGATTTTGTAATAATTGGATAAGTTACTTCATTATTTGAAGTATCTTTATACGCTTTTGCAAGTTCTCTTGAAACTTCTTTTCCACTTGCATCATAAACCACTCTATAAATTGTTACTTCTGCATTTTCTTTTGGTGTATCACCTTCATCATAAACACCATTTGGTGCATTGTAATAAGGATCCTGATTCTTGTTATCTAATGTTTCGTCAATCCACACTACACCTGACATTGAAAATGTCAAATCAATTAATGTGATAACAGGCAATTCATTAATGATTTTCGCATCAATTACTTTACCATCAATCAAGCTATGTCCTTCTTTGCTACTTGTTTCGTCAACTACATCGCTGTATGTAATGCCTTTTAATCTCCAGCCTTTTGGCAAATTCGTCTCTCTTACTGTAAATGTTGGTGCCTTTGAACCATACCAAACAACATCTGATACTTCAAATGACCATTTTCCGTCTTCTGGTAAAGATTTCTTAATCACTTCTGTCGAATTCTCATATGTTTTTCCATTGTGCACAAATGTACCACTAATTACAACTTCTACATCAAACTTGGTTCCATTACTTGCCAAGGTATCCTTGCTGATTTTTTCTGTGGTTTCAATATCTTTTTCTATTCTCAAACCACCACTATGTTTTGTCATATCATTTGTGAATTTTGCAGAAACATTTGCTTCACCATCTGCTACCAATCTACCAACAATTGAATTTCCTTTTTGCTCACCTGCATTTTGTACTTTACCGTCTTTATCTACAACTGTTGCTTCAATTTTATTAACCTTCGCCTCAGCATTATTAACATTAATTTCTTCTACTACAAATGTTGGAGCTACATCACCTTTCCAAATAAATGCATAAGGACCTTTTTTCTCTCCTGCCTTAACGCCAAGCACATCAAATGATTGTACTCCGTTTGGCGTTGTACTAACCCCATTGACAGTCACTCTAAAATCAAATGTATCATTTGTAACTTGTCCATTCATCAATGTTTTTTCAATTGTCAAAAACCCAACATGTTCAATATCTTTATTATTAGATGCTTGCACATCTAATTGCACTGTACTTCCATCTAATTTTCCTGTTGCTGGTGTAATGTAACGGTTTGGATATAATTTACTGTCCGCAGTTTCAAGCTCGACTACTTCATAACTTGGCACTTCGTCTCCATACCACACATACTCTTTTGAGTAATTTTCTGAAGTTAAAGTACCTTTTGCCACAACAATTGGCAAAATTTCCTCTTCTGTTTTTCCGTCTGGATAAGTAACTGTAATTTTAAATTCAAATACTTCATCATGATCTGCTACATCAGTAATGGCTTTCATTAATCTTATCTTATTAGAATGTCTTTTATTAATTTGGTTTCGTGCTGTTATTTCTATTGTTTGATTTGTTATCAACGAACCATTTCGGTTATCTGTCATATCCACAAATTTCCATGCTTCATTTTCTGGGAGAATTTCGTGTACTTCATACGTTGGAGCTGTATCACCTTTCCAACTAATTGGTCCTACTTTTACAGCTTCACCAGCTCTTACTCTTGTAAAAAGTGTTTCATTCTTTCCGTCAGCATAAGTTAGTCTTACAGAAAATGTAAAATATTGATTAGCTCCGCTAAATTTATCCTTTACCTCATCTGCTGTCATTTCTCTACCATTTTCATCTAGTGCAATTTTACGAATGATAAGACTTCCTTCATGGTCATCAGAATCTTCTGGTTTTGTACTTTTGTGAATTTTAACCGTTTCATACCATCTAGCTGCTCGATTTGCCAAAACTAATTCCTGTTGATCTTTTGGTAAAATTCCATCATGCAATTTTCCTTCTAATATTTCATAAGTTCCACCAGCAATTAAATATTTGTAATCAATATCCATTCCAGTAATCATGGTCGCACCTTCGATGTAATCCAGTTCAATGTTGAATACATCATCTGAATGTGGATATTCGAACTCGTCATTGTGTGTTGTTTTCCAAATAAATCTCCATTTATCTTTTGGTACTGCTTCATTACTTGCATCTGTGTAAATATCAAATCCGCAAAGCGCTCCAAAATCAACTCCATTTGCACTTTGTTCCACATAATTAATTGAAATTGGACCAATGATATATTTTTGTGTATCTTCTTTAAATTCAACTTTAATATTATTTTCCAACTTTGTTGCTTTTTCACCAGTCAAATTTCCACTCTCGTCTAATACATTAAAAGCAAGTAAGTCTTTTTCTTCTTTCATGGCTGGAAACTTAATTGTTTCTCCTGTCTCCTTATTTTTTGTATCTACATAAGTAGACGGATCAGAAACATTACCATTTGTAATTTTAGCAACAAATTTTTGATACGATTTTGCTGTATTAGCTAATGTGTTTTCTGAAATTCCTTCTGTGCCTTTTAAATTATACCAAGCCTTTTGAATTTCGTTATAATTGTCAGGTTCACCATACGAATTGACACCTTCTTTCATTTGGCTTAAAACATAAGCTTGCTCTGGCGTACATGTTTCAATAGCTTTTACATAAAAATCAGCTTTACCACTTGTTAATGGTTGACCATGTGCATTACAAAGCATATTCCAGTTTGCACTTGACATTAAATCTGGCAAACCAATTCGCATTTGCTCCCCAATGGTTGCATCAATATTGTGACTATATTGGTTCTTTTTAAACGAATATTCTGCTAAAAAGTCGGCATAAGACTTATGAGCTGTCATCGTCATCATGAAAATTAATATTAAAATCAGTAAAATCTTTTTCACATTTTTTATCATAAGCCTAAACACCTCCTTTTCTTTTTGATTTCACAATTCCATAAGCTCCAAATGTTACAGCACATCCAATTAGTAAACTCATGATAATCACTGATGTATAAATCAATGTATCACCTGTGCTAACCGTTATAATCATATCTGCTGTTGACATATCATCTTCACCTTGCGCTTTATTGGCAGGTTTTGAATTATGATCAGATATACCATAAATATTAAAGTCTTTTGAAATTTCTGCTGTGTTACTTACATTTCCTGTGTTTTCTGTATTCATTTTTTTGGTAAGAACCAATTTTAATTCCTTACTTTCTCCTACTTTTAACTCTGTATCTGCCAATGCTTTGGTATACAAATTGCCATCTGTTCCTGTGTACCAATCGCCATTTAGATTAGAATTAAATGTCATTCCTTGTGGCAAATAGTCCACAATTTCTGAAGCATAACCTGCTACATCTCCATTGTTTGTAACTTTAAACGTATATTCAATGTAGACATCTGTTCCTGCCAAATATTTTGCTCGAATACCATATTGCGCCAATTTTACATGATCAAATTCTTCTTTTTGTGTTCCTTGTGAATTTTGAACTGTAATCTTAGTAATGGATTTATCTAAGGTCAAACTAAATTTTTGTGCTTCTATAAAGCCGATATCAATATTAGAAACATTCGCTCCATTTACACTAATTACATCTGTCACAGCTCCATTTTCTTCTTTGCCATCTTGTTCAATCTTTGTTGTAACTGCATCAGAATTAATATTTGACTCAATGCCTTCTTTTCGATACGTTGTTGTTGTATACAAAACTGTATCATATTTGAACAATACTAAGTATGAACCATTTTGAACTCCAGAGAATGTATATTCTCCTCTGCTATTAGTTGTTGTTGTTCCTTTAATCATTCCTGATGAACTATCTACTAACATTACTGTAATATTTGGCATTCTATTTTCTGCGTCTTCTCTCATGCCATTTTCGTTCGCATCTAACCATGCTAGACCACTAATTTTATAGGTTTTTGTAATATCATTATGATTATTATTTGTTCCTGATGATGTCACACCATTGTTGCTTGAAGTTCCTTCTTCGTTTTCTTCATTTTCTTCTGCTTGAATAATATGTGTCACAGAATTACTTACCACTTCATCAATATTAGCACTTGAAAGCTTTCCTTCATTTGTAACTGATTTCTCTCTTTCTCCGCCAAGATTTGAAGCAATTGCTTGTACATTAACATCAATTTCTGTTTCTGCTGGAACTGTTAATGCCACTTCTGCCACTTGCGTTTCTGACATATTATTTTCAAATTCTTCACCATCTAATGCATATGATATTTTACGAATAATTAGTCCATTTGGAACAACATCTCTTAGTAATACATTAGTAGCATCTGCTGCCCCCTCATTTTTAATGGTAAATGTATAGTCAATGATTTCGCCTTCTTGCACATAAGTTGAAGTTGCTGAATTTTGTGTAATAGTAATACTACTCTTTCCAATATTAACTATCATATCTTGCGCTTTATAAATATCTGTTTTATCTGCTGAAACTTCTGTCATAATCTTGACACTTTTTCCTGTAATTCCTTCTGGTAATTCTCCAACTACTACATTAAAATATAAACCTGCACTTTTGCCACTATCTAATTGACTAATATTCCAAGTCACTTTTCGTGAATTGCTATCATAAGTAGCATCTTCGCCTAAATACACAGAACCACTTGAAAAATCAATTTCTTTCGGCAAACTTGAAACAATTTTTACATTATTTTGTACATTATCTGTCAAGTTTTGGACTTCAATAATAAATGGCAATGGTCTTCCTGTTTTAAACATTTCTTCTGGATAATCATAGTGCATATATTGTTTAATCGCAATTTCTGACTTTTTAATAATCACATCATCTAATTTTTCTGTCAATTCTTTTTTCAAGTCCTTAGCTGTCGCTGTCGCTATCAACTCAACTTTGCTGTTTTCCTCTATAATATTATTGGCCGCAAGTTTTACTTCTAACTGAACTTCTGCATTCTTCTGCAATTCTTCTATTGTGCAAACCACTTCATTATCTACTAAAATTGTATTTGCTTCTGCTTTATCTGCTTTTGCTGAAATAAATGTTGTATTATTTGGTACTGGAAGTTTCACAACTACATTTTGTGCTACATCGGCACCTGTATTTTTAACAGTTATAGTAGCTTTAATTTCATCCAATGCACGAACTGATTTAACATCTGTTTTCATTTCCAAATTCAATTCTGGTCCTGCACCTGTTGTCA
This sequence comes from uncultured Clostridia bacterium, assembly GCA_949927455.1. Taxonomy (GTDB): domain Bacteria; phylum Bacillota; class Clostridia; order TANB77; family CAG-508; genus Scatovivens. The sequence continues at coordinate 40,273 of CATLEX010000003.1, read as the reverse complement.
AACCAACCTTATCTGGTTTTGAAATATTCTCTACATTTTCTTCTTTATAATAAGTAGCAAATGTACCATAAATATTTTCATTATGCTCTAAATTTTCTGGTATTTCAAATTCATATGTAAAACGTAAAACTTGTTTTGGCTCTAAAACAAAATTCCTATCTTCTGGAACAATCAAATAAGATTTTACATTTCCCAAACTTTCTGGATTTGCATTCCATCCATTTTGCTCATTTTCTAAATCCTTGGTTGCCTTTTCATTTTCTGAATAATATACTGTAAACATGCCATTGTTTGCTTCATTTGCAACAATTTGGCTTACCATTTTTGTCGTAACAGTCGTTCCCAAATCTTCACCTGTTTCAATATCTTTCAAGTATTCAGCTGGAACTCTACCTAAAATAGCAACACTTGATGCTTGTGTTTCATTGTTATTCACAATCGCAATTTCCATGATTGCTTTTTTAGCTTCTGCATAAATATCAATATAATCTGTTTGGTTTCCTTGTTTTACTGAAGTAATCTTCTTTCCTTCTGCATAATTTGAAATCGTGTTAATAGAAATCATACCATATGGCGCAGAATACTCAATTTCAGCCTCTTTATAACCATTTATAGTAGAATTTTCCATTGTATATTCCACAGGATTTGCATAATTTGTTGCTTCACTATTATAGCAATATGCTCTAATTGCTGTGTTTTGTAATGGTGCATACATATCTACATCAATATCTGCATTCAAAACAATATTGGTACCATTTGTCAAAACTCCTGAATTCAAATCTGTTTGATTTCCTTGCACATTCACTTTTATCACTATTTTTCCATTTTTCTTATAAGTTTCAACATTTGAAATTTCCAAACCTTCTCCATAAAGTATGCTTGCATTTGTCACATTCAAGCCAGTTACATATTCTGGCATCTCAATTTCAAAAGTAGAATTTCCATAAATATCAGAAGTTGTCTTGTCATTATTAAGTTCTAATCTCATTTCCACATTAGAATTTGTTGTTACTGTTGAAAAATTATCTTTATCAATTTTCAAGTTAAAATCAGTTGTTGTATCATTTAATTTTGTTTTCGTTGCGCAAGTTCCCAAATCAGCATAATCTGAAACATAAGCAAATTTTGCTTTTTGCTTTATGTCTGATGCAATATATTCCATATTAGCAAAATCGCTTTTTGTCATAGCAATTTTAGAAACTGCTTTTACATTCGTTATTACTAAATTTCCTGCACTTACTGGATGAGATGTTTTTATTGCCATTTTTGAAACTGGATTTTCAAAATGAACTACATAATTCCCATTTTCGTCTGTTTCCATCTCTCGATTAATTGTAATGAGAACATTTCCATTTTTATCTAAAATTTGGATATTTCCATCTTCGCCTAAAATCTTATCAAAGTTTTCTTTGGCAACAGAAATTTGTTTGTAATACATATCATCTGTCAAAACTTTATTTCCTGCTTTGTCCATATAATAATTTTCTACATCTTCTATCACAATTTCTTCTACCATATCTTGATTTGAAATATTGATTGCAGTTTTTGAAATAAACTCATTTTCTTTATTCAAATATCCATATATTTTTGAAACATCTTTTGTCTCATTTTCTATATTATAAGAAACAATATTTCCTGTCTCTTCTGTTAAAATACTTTCTTCTTCTGTCTGAGCTTTAATTTCTTCTTGATTTTCATTTAGCATCACAACCTTTGCTTCTGCTTTTGAAACAACTTTTATTTCATCTAACATTTGAACATTTTGAAAAGAATAAGTAATCAAAAATTCGTCTATTCCTGCTACGCTGTAATATCTTTCTTCTTGTTTTTGGTCTTCGCCCTCGATTTTCAAAAACTCTTGCTTACTTACATTAACCAATTCTTTTTTATTTTCTACTTTGATATTTAAACATTTTTGATTTACATCATAATTCCAATTGTCTTGACTAAACTCAGTTTCTCCTACTCCTTTTCCATTCGTACCAACTGTTGAATTTGCTTCTACTGTGATATCTGTTGGCAACATTTGATGAATGGTTGGAACTTCGATATTTACCATTGTTTCTTTAATTGGTAAAGAATTTTTATTTTCATTAGAAAAATCTACTTTTACAAGTGTTTGCAAAATCACTCCATTTTCTCCAAAACGAATATATTTAGAGACTGTATCTTCTACTTTTGCTTGTCTTTCATCCTTCCAAACTAGCTGCAATTCTACTTCTTTGATAATTTCATGTTCTTCTCCCTCATTATCCACATAAGTTCCAGAAAGAACAATTATTGTCTTAGCATTTAATTTTGTTTCCTTAATGTATTCTTCCATTTCATATTCAATTGGTAACAAAATCTCAACTTTGTCTGAAACATTTTCAATTTTATTTAAAGTCAGTATATCATTCTCCAAACTTTGCACCATTGGTAAATCTTTTACATCATTTTCTGGCTTAATTGCAAAATTCAATGTTTCCTCTTCTTTTGCTTTAATTTCTATTTTTCCATCCTTCAAATAGCCACCTTTTTGCACTTGCAAATTCAGTTTCAAAGCTAAATTTTCGTTATTTACATCACTTATTAAGGATGTTTTGTCTTCATTTTCGCTCGCTAAATAAGCTTCAAATTCAACATCTTCGCGATTAGTTGTCGTACTAACCCCAAATATGGATTCGAAACCTGTGGAAGCAAATGATTTTGCCACAAATGCAAAATTTGAAAATGTCATTGTGAAAACTAAAAACATTGCTAATACTCTTTTAAACTTTACCATATTTTCCTCCTAAAAAACAAACTTTAAATACCTTTATATCATAATATCATTCATCTTATATTTTACTACTTTTCACCAAGTAGTCAATACCTCAAAAGCATGATTTATGCTATATTCCAAGTTTTCTAAAAATCTTTATTTACGGAAATCATGGTTTGTAGTACTTTATTTTAGAAATATAAAATTTATGTTACATAACAAATTCCGCAAAATATTGATTTTTATACAACTTCTTACTAATATTATAACACTTTTTCTGACATTTCTCAACCTTTTTTTGACAATTTTTCAAAAAAAGATTAGATTTTTTCTTAGTTTTTTCAATAGCTTGAAAAAATATCTTGTCGTTTTGGCATGATTATTGTAATATTTTGTCGAACTTTGGTAAACATTTTATGTTTATTATGAAAGTTGTTACTTTATTACAAAATTGATTTTTACTTAGGGGAACCTAGTTTTAAGTAACTTTCAAAAATTCAAAAACAACAAAAAAACAACTGATTTCTCAGTCGCCTTTTCATAAACTTTCATTTTCTTTGTATCTTCATTAGGTAACATATCTATTACCCATATATTTTAATTCTTTGCTATTTAGTAAAATAAAAAAAACTCAAAAAAGCGCTTGCTTTCGCAAACGCTTTCTATCAATATTTATTTACCGATATTATTTTCAGCAAAGTTTTGTACAATTCCTAACAATGCAGATGCTGAGAACAATACAACCGCACCCACTACATAAATTGTAACTGTTTTCTTAATTTCAGCTTTTTCACTTGGTGCAGCAGATATGTATTTAATCGCTAATACGATAAGCATAATAACAGCAACACCAGTACCAATTACTCGAGCAATTGTAATAATAGCACCAATTACTTTTGTAACTGACGACTGAGCATCGCCTGCAATTCCCACATTATCAAATTGTTTTGGATCTAAGGCACTATCAGCAAATACTACTCCAGATAATGTCATAGCTACCATAAATGCCATTAATAATACAGAAACAAGTCTGATTAAAATCACTTTCCCCTTTACACTTTTCATATTTATTCCTCCTTTTTTATATTGTAAACTACCTTCTTAATTGTATTATAACATAATTTTCCTACTTTGTAAACATATTTTGCAAATTTTTTTCACTTTTTGTCAAATTCTTCTTTCATTTACAAAGGGTGGATATTTCCTCCACCCTTGTTTTTATTTTTGCTTTAATCCAGTTGGTGGTGATATTGTAATCATTTCAGTAAAGTCAGAATTTTCGGTTGTACCTTCTATTCTTGAAATAACTTCTTCTGAAACTTCTGGATTTGTTGGTTCGTCTGGGTCTTTATCTACTGGTGGAATAATTGGTTCTACCCTATGACTTCCCATAGCATGCTCTTCATCTTCTGTATCAGGAGGTGGAATAATTGCTTCTGGCTTCTTACTTCCGCCTTCTTTTATTTCGTCAGGAGGTGGAATAATTGGCTCTGGTTTCTTACTTCCACCTTCATGCTCTGGATCTTTTGGACCTGTTGCAATCAAGCCACCTTTTGCATCAGCAGTTGGTAAAGGCGTTCTTCTACCTGTCAAAGTTCTATATTGTACCACCTCTCCTGTATTCGTATAATCTAAGCTTGTTCCTTCTTCCACTTCAATTGCTGACAATGTTTTTGATGCTAACAAATTAATTCTTCCTGTTGTTTTCTCTTCGTCACTTGATACTTTTTCTGTTACCAAGAAACGTGACAACATTTTATTTCCAACAGCATCAGCAAGTTCATCTCCTTTTCGGTTACTGTCAACTGACATTAATAAGTTACTTCTCTTTTCTGTGTCATATCGAATACCTTTTGTGTCTACAATGTTTCCATATTTAATGGCTTTTCTAAAGTCTACAATGTTTTTCAATTTTCCTGAATCTAATTTTGAGTTTTTCTTTATATCAGTTAACAAAGTACCATCATCTGCCAAAATTTGCTTATTATCTTTATCATAATACGTGTTATATTGATACAATTTACCATTTTCTGTGTTTTCTGAAACACCTTGTTCAACGCTTACTGTAGACCAATCTAATACAGTAGCTAATTCTTCTGATTTTCTAGCACTCCAAACTCGATTGTTTTGTGCATTGTCTACTTTATTAAATGTCAAGTTATTATCTAAATAATCTAAAATATTGTCAATTTTCAAGTCTACTACTTTGTCATTAGCGCCAATATTACCTGTATAATAAGTCTGACCTAAGTACATTCCATAATATTCTGAACCAGCTAAGATTACTTCGCCTTCTTTTGTTGTAGAAGTAACATCTTTATATGGTTTCTTCAATTTTGTCAAGTATTTATAATTTGGTCCAACTTCATTTTGGTATCTCGTCTCTAGTAATTTTGCAGCTGTTGCATTGGCATTGTAATTTTCTTCTGCAATAGATTGTAAGTCTGGATTAATGGTTGCATTTTTCAAATAAACTGGTGTGTAATCTTTATTTGTAGCACCTATTGCTAGTAGTCCTGTACCTTCTTCATTAGTTTTTTCAAAACGAATATCATATAAGTTTTTATTAACTCTATCTACTTCACTTTGATTTGTTGTTTCAAACTCATACTCCACATTAATTGTACAACCCTCTAATAAATCACTATCCATATTAATGTAAACAAATCCTTGTTTTCCTTTTCTATCTGGGTCTTTTTCTAATGCTTCATCTCCATTTTGTACAAACTGTACATTTTCTGCTCCCACAGATTTTTCTTTATTAATCATTCTCTTTCCAGGATTTGCTGGGTCATCTTCAAAATACAATTTCACTAAAGCAGCACCATCTGTTGTTACTAATTCAATTGTTTTGATATCTTTGCCAAGTGAAATTCCTGCCTCTGGTCTATATTCTATACCAAAGTCTAAGTTTCCAAGTCTCCATGCATCTGTTGCTTTATGATCTACGTTCATAACTTCGCAATTTTGATTTTCTGGTCGAACATAGAAAATCGTACTATCTGAATACATGTGTGTATTGTCTACCAATTCTTGATTAAATGCTTTTGTTTCTGAAAATACCTGAGTTTGTGCTGTTGTCATAATTTCTGAATAACCATTTACATTTAATCTTCTGATTTCGTCATCTTGTGCATCTGATTTATTTTCGTCTTTCAAGTTGCCTTTTACGCTATCAAAATATCTATAATTTCCGCTATTTCCTAGATTATCATTAAATCCACTTCTATAATATTCATTAGGATTATAATAAGCTGTTGATTTATAATCTTGTCCATTATAAAGCAAATTGTCGTCCCTGTCTTTATTCCATCCATATTCAAATCTTACAATATAAAATCCTGGTATGTAATCATTTAGCATATATTTACCATCAATTCCTGTTACATATTCAATCAAATTTCCTTTACTGTCTCTTGCAGGATATTCATAGTATTGTCCATTTGCTTTTTGAACAACTTCCATTAATCTTACTTTTACGCCAGAAATTGTTTTCTCTTTTCCAGCTGTTTCGTCATTCGGATTTTTACTAGCACTTGCATCATATGTGTTTTCTGCATTATACGTGCCATCTCCTAAATATTGAATACCGTTTGTATCATCTCCTACTTTATTTGATCTTGCATCTTCCCAAACTTTACCAATCATGGTTCTTACATTTTGCTTTTTGTCTGGTTCGTTAAGCTCACTTGGATTAGGATTTTCTGGTGTACTTACAGTAGGTGTTGTTACTTTATGTTTGTATAAGTTTACGCTAGTTGAATACGTATCGTCTTCATATTGACTAACATCATTAATATCTGACAAATTTCCTGGATTTGAATCTCTATCAATTAACGCTGCATATTTTCCTTTTGATTTCAAGCCTTGATGCCAATAACTATCGTTATATTGTGTTGTATAAGCTGTGACTTCAGATACCATTGGAAAATCACCTAAATATAAACTTCTTTCTAATTCTTCTATCTTTGCTTTAGCAACAGGAATAGTGATTTCTAAAATTCTAGTTTCGCCTTCTGGAATATAATGATTTGCTAATGTGCCTCCACTAATATACAATGCACGATAATTTTCATTGATTGGATTATTCGTTGTTGCATATTTTGAAGCAGGACTAATTCCTCTTTCTTCTACATGCACATCTCCTTTAATTAGCTCCGTCATATTTCCTTTTTCGTCAGCATAACCATATTTTACTCGAATAGATTTTGTGTCTTTATCCAAATCACTTTTATCTGTCAAGTCTTGTTTGTCTTTTAGCAATCCATCATTTCTGTCTATCAATTTCACATTAGTCTGTAATCCTTTTAAATTCTCGTTGTATACAAATTTACTATCATAATAAACTGCTAATTCATTAAGTGCCACATCAACTGGAATATCATTTTTGTCTCCCCAACTTGTTTCATTATTAGGAACATTGTTATTGTGTATTTTTATTTTGTAAGTAATTTCACTTGTCAATTCTGATTGCCCCACTTGGTTTAATTCCAAATTGTTATCAATCTTTTTGCCTTTGTAATCTACTAAGTCACCTTCTGCACTATAATAAGCATCATAACGGTAATTATAATCTGCATCGTAAATTCCTAATTTATAATCATCTCTAAATTTAGAAACCGTTGAGTATGCTGTTTCATGATTATCATAATCAGACTTTCTTGAGTCTGCTTTATCATACGTATTTTTATTAAAGTCATAAGTTATTTCTTCGCCATTTACTGTATTTTTTACAGATTTTACATCTGTTTCAATCGACAAATCAATTTCTTCTCTTTTTACTAATCCTAAGTTGATAAATTTCAAATATTCTGTTTCAGGATTTTCATTATGATAACCATTATAATTTGTCAAGTATAATGTATTGGTATTGTCAAGTCCTGAATTTACAGTTGTATTGAAATTTTGTATAATGAAACTACGTGACGTCATAATTTGACCTTTAGCTTCTGTCAATTTGCTTACATGATTATTTTTATCATAAACTAAATCTGAGGTTCCTTTTACTGCTTCAGCACCATCTTGATTTTGTCCAATGGTATCGGCAGAATAAGTTTTGTTATTTCCAATGGTTGCATTGTTATAATCAAGATTATTTCTGGTGTCATCAAACTCATACGCATTTGAGTCTATCATGTATTCTGTCTTACCAGCAATTCCGCTACCTACTTTGGCTATGGTAGATGGTTTTCTTGTTTGTGGTAATTCACTTCCATAACCTTGTCTCCAAATTGCATCATTCTCTAGTGTATATCTTCCATCAGTCGTACCAGAATTGTTTCCACCATACACTTCTGTTGCTTTATAATACAAGCCATTATATTCAAATTCTACGTAATATTTTTTGGTTTTGTCTTGTCTGCCAAATGTATAGAAACCATTTCCATCTGCTGTTTCTCTTGTTGTTGCTCTGGTTACTTCTTTGCCATCTTCACAATACAAAATTGCTGTTATATTATCTTTTCCTGTTTCACCACTATCGCTAAAGCCATTTCTGCTTGTGTCAATCCAAACCCTACCTGCCATGACTAATTGTTTCAAATGTACAAAATCTTCAAAAGTTACAATGTTTAAATAAACAGGATTTTCCGTTGGTTGATTGTAAACAACTCTATCATGTGCATTAATGCCAAAACTAAAGTTTAGTCCTTTACCAGATGTTCCTGCTGTTCTATTAATATTGGTACAAGTTATAATTTCTGATTTGCTTTGTAGCATTTCTGTATAGAAATTACTTTCCATGACTTGCACTTCTGTGTAATATACGATGTAATCACCTGGCGATAAAATAATATTTTCATCTGTTATTGTATATAAACATTCAACTTTATTATTCCCAATGTTAGTTTCGGTTGCTCTAACGCCTCCTGTCACATCAATGTCGCTTCCATTGTGGCGCCACATTACTTGATAGCCGATTACATCTAAGCCAACATCAATGGTTACTTTTACATCTGTTGGACGAATTCTTGTGTTATATTTTTCCCAACTTCCTGAAAAACTCTCATCTGTACCGCCACTGATGATATTCGTTACTCTTGTTCCAAATCGCAAAGTTTCATATTTTTCAGTAGCAAGTGAATTACTACTTGGATAATTCGTTGTTGAACTTCCAAATGGTCCTTGTTCTGAATTAGCATCTACATAACCATGTCTTACGTTATAGTTATACATTTCGCCCCTATAATCACTAATATATTCATCTAGCTGTACTCTATAATTATTTAAAATGTATTTGTCAAAAACCTCGTCATTTTGTCCTAATCTTTTACTGTTATTGATAATTCTAAAATCATTAATATTGCGCTCTGTGTCTTTTACAATCTTAACTTTATTGGTCTCGATTGTACCATCTAGCAATTCTTCTACAATTAATTGCACAGTTATTTCTACCTTACTATTTGCCTCAACACGAACTTTATTTAATTTCAGAACCCCACCAGATACATCATATGAACTCAAAAGTCCATTTCCAGCAGTTACTTCAGCATTTTTTACCTCGCACTTGTTAGGCAGAGTATCTTCTAAGTCAAGCATAATCCACTGTGGTTGCTTATACGGTTCATCATCTCGTTTAACTTCGTAATCCGACATATTTTTGGTTGTGTTGTAAACCACAATTGTATAAGATACTAAATCACCATATTCCACATATACAGGATCGTTATTTTTAGTTAAATCTCTTAAGCAACTTCCATCTCCGTTAACATCAATTGTTCCCCTTCTTGCAATATTGCTTTCAAATGTCACTTTTTGACCATTTCTATTTTCCACATGCTCCACTTTTGAAATGAACTTGTCAACACCAATATTATATTCTTTGATGTGCCAATAATCCGCTGATTCTATCTCAGTTGGTTCCTTTGCTGTATTGTAAGTATTTTTTGTACCATAAAAATTATAAATATCTTTTATGGTTGTTTTGAATTCATATGGATCTCCATATTTCTTTTTTAAGTCTTTATCAGTATTAACCCACAATTTTATCGTAATAGTTGCTGTTCTGTTTGTCCAAAGGTGCCATACATCAATATACTTTCCTGTATATTCAGCTTTATACCAACCATTTGAATTAAATCCATCCATGACAACATTTCCATTTGCATCCTCAATCTGAGGACTACTTCCTTCTGGATGCGTTTGTCCTGGCTCACTACCTCCTGGATAAGTCATATTTGACCAATAACATTTATCAATCACTGCATCATCTGGCAAATCAACTTTTATACGAACTTTTTCTAGTTCAGTTGGTTGATAGTATGGTGCTTGTTCACTTGACTTGCCACCCGAACCTGCTGTCTTGTAATCTGTATCATGATACCTTACTTTCATTTTTAAAGTCAAATAGTCACCATTTTCTGCATAAACTGGATTGGCTTTTTTAGTCGTATCTGGTTTTTTCTCTCTTTGGTCACTGCTTGGGTAAAAACTGTTATTGTCAACCAAAAACTCTCCTGATTCTAATCCTGCTTTACTATTTCTTTGTACATTATCAATATAAGTATCAACAGTAACATTGTATTGTTTTAGTATATATCTTTCTTCAGAAGTATTATTCCCCTCTGGATTATGGGCATTTGGTTCAGTACCTTCATTATTACCTCTCTCATTTTTCTTTTTATAATAAGTAGGATATATTGAAACCTTAGATACTGCACCAGTTGTATAAAAAGGAGCACTACTGTTTTCTTTTGCTGACTGAGCACGAACCCAAACTCTAACTGTAAATTCTAGCTTTTGTCCTGTTTCTATCTTTACCATTTGATATTTATCTTTTGAATATTCTGTAGAACCAGGCCATCTGATTCTACCATCCTCTTGAGCTCCTTGTGAAACATTGTTAGGATCATTGTTAATACCATGAGCAAATTGATTTTTAGTATCATTTGGATCAAGCGATTGGACACTTCCTCCTGAACGTTCTACATAATAAATATCTGCTGTTTCTGGAAGAATATCTTCTAACAATGTATAAACTGGAGAACTAACTGAACTAGGATTTTTATTTTCTACTATTACTTTATATTCAAGTACTCCATAATTTTCTAAAACGACATTACTTAATCTTTTTCTGCTTTCTGCCCAATCTTTTCTATATCCATCAGCTTGATTTCCCACTGATGTAGAACCAGCTATATACTGATTTCCTCTGTGTTCCAATCTATTTTCATCTGGTGTGTAAAGCATTTTATTAATGTAATTTTTTACTTCAATTTTACACAACAAATGTCCACCGCTATCTTCATTACCTAGTTTTAATGTCTTTTTACCTATTTCTTTTGGATATACTCTAATAGCAGAATATAGTGTTCTATATGTCCAATATCCTGTATGGTAATTTCCCCACTCATCAACCCATGGATCTATCCATTTTTTTTGGTTAATTGTTCTTATATCTGCTCTATAAATATTCCAACCGAACTCTTATTTTTGCTCTTATTCTATTGCTTCTAAATTGACTTGTACTATCGTATACTTCAAATTTTAGTTGTTTTCCATTTTGACGATAGCTACAGTTCTCATAAGTTAAACCTGTACCATTTGGAGCTTGTTCTAAAACACTTTTTTCTATTTCTTGTTGCCAAGCAGAAAGAGATGCCATCTTACCATCGTCATTTCCAACAGGAACTATCCAAGCTTCAGTTGGGCAATAAGGGTTATCTAATTCAAATCCTAAATTATATGTAAATTTACTTCCTGGATAATATTCACTATCCACACCACCTGTACTAGCTGAACTTGCTCCACTACATATATTAGCTATATCTCTACATTCTTGATCTGGTGAGAGATAACCGTTCACCATCAGTTCTACCAAAATATGCAGCTAAAGTCAAACTATCATTGGTATGCATTCCATCTGATGTACTTTCTGTTATCCAACCATTATCTGCATAAACAGATTGATTAAACACCAGTCCAAACAGAAACATCACTGCTATCATTAAAATAATTTTTATTGTCTTTTTCTTCATAAATCACATTCCACCTCCTTACCTATAAACTTTCTTAATCAATTCTTTTTCATCAATTCTACCTGTTTTAATCATGTAACCAAATATCGCCACAGACGCAATCAATGCAACTTGCACAACAACTGCTACTTTTCCAATGCTACTCGGTTTTGCAATAATCGTCTCTTGTGTAGCAAAATTATTGGCTTTTGCTTCTACCATTCTTGTAGTGCTTTCAGTTCCTGCAATTTGTGCTTTATTACTAATAACTCCTATGTTGTCTGCTTGTGTTAATTGTTTTGCTAAACTTAAATGAACTTCTTTGACTTCTCCTGCTTTAATGGTTGTATCTTTTAATCCTGTGTAATAAAGATTTCCGTTTGCTCCGATGTTCCAATCTGGATTATCTTCTGCCACAAACTTCATTCCATTTGGTACATAATTTACAATATTGGCAACTTTTCCATCAACATTTCCAACATTTTCTACCTTAATTTTGTATTCCATTTTTACAATGGCATTTTCTAATTCTTTTGAGTTCAAACTTAATTTTGCTAAATCTAAGTCCTCATATTCTTGTTCTTTTAATTTATCATTTGTAATTACTGTTGTTTTCGCAATTGTTTGTGTTAAACTAAGGTCAAATCTTTCTTTTTCTGTTAATCCAACATTTACTTTTACACCATTATCTCCAACTGTTATATTGTCTGTTACTGCCAAACCATCTTCTATTTCAGAAATTTTATTTTTGCTTGTCGCGCTATATCTTTCTTTATCATAATTAAATGTCACACTATAATCTCCTGGTTCCAAATCATGAAATGCATAATTTCCTTTTGAGTCAGTCGTTGTTGCTTTAATCATGTTAGAACCTTTCATTAATTGCACTTGTACATTAGAAGCAATTTGCTTATCTTTGCTTGTTTTTACACCATCGTTATCTGTATCTACATATACCGCTCCTATGATTGCATTTGCTTGGCTCTGAGTTTCTGTGTCCTCTTCTTGCTCATTTTCCTCTGTATTTTTATTTTCTGGATCATCTTCACTTTCAGTTTTAGTTTCCATTTGCTCATATAATTTATTAATCTTCACATCCAATGCATCTGACTCTATTGTTGATCCATTTGCTAACTTAACTTCTACAATATTGGATAATTTTACATCTTCTCCTGGATTTTCAATATGAATAACTTCACCTATTGCCACAACTTCAAGTGTTCCATTTCCTTGTAAATTTTCAGTTATTGAAAAATTATTATAGGCATCTACTTCTTTTTCGCCCCCATTTACTTTTACTTTTATATTATTTAAGTAAAGAATAGATGGAATTTCTGCTTTTATTGTAACGGCTTCTTCCCAAGGTTTTTGACTTTTTACAATAATTTTATACTCAAATGTATCTTCATAATTTAACTCTTGACTACTAATTTCCTGCCACACCTCAACTGCTTCTTTTCTTTCTGCTGTAAAATCAAATATTGTTGAACCACAAATTTTTTCTTCTCTGTTATTTGTCTTTAACTCAATTGTAGTATGTACCCCTCTACCTTCAAAACCATTATCTGTGATTTCACAATCAACGAAAATTTTCGTTACATCTTCTTTTAATTCTCCAATTTGTGCAACTACTTCTTCACCATTTCTCTCAAATTCTAAATCTTGTACTTCTCCAACACCTAAGGCATATATCCTATTAATTTGTAAATATTCTGGCAAATCAAAAGATAAATTAAAATCTTTTTCTCCATCTTCTTCACTTTTTGAAATACTTACCATAAATGAAATTTTTGTTTTTTCATTGGTTCCAGAATAACTATTAACTAGAGTAGCTTCCATAGAAAGCTTTTGTTTTTCTACCTCTATTGTATAGTTCTCTGTTACATCATTAATTTGAAGATAACCTTGCAAAGTTTTGGTCTGGCTACTGTCTTCCAATATTTTAATAGGAAATTCATAAAAACTTGTTTCCCCAGCTGCTAATTTTTCAATTCTAAATTCCTTTACTGTAACTTGGCTATCTTCTATATAGCCTTCTCCTTCTTGATATTCTGCATAAACTGCACCTTCTGGAATAGAAACGCTCAAACCTACATTCTCTAAATCATTCCCTGTTTTGTTTTCTACTTTCGCAACCAATGTTGCAATTTGTCCATAGTATACATTTTCTTCTTTTGTTTCTAATGATAATTTAATCTCTGGCATCTCTTCTGTCAAAAGCCCAACTTTGTCTGCAATAGTTGTTTCGTTTGAACTTAGGTTACTATAATATCCACCAAAACTTCCATAAATCGCTGCTCCATAATCCAAGTTTGCTGGAATTTCAAATTCATAGCTATACTTCAAAATTTCTCCAGCTAGCAAAACATCTTCCACCACAATCATGTATGATTTTACTTCTAATAAAGTTGTTGGTTCTTCTGTCCAACCATTATTAGCATCTCCCAAATCTGCTGTTGCTTTTTCGTTACTTGAATAATAAATCATTGCTGTATTCTTATTTTGCTCATTTGCTACAATTTTTGAAAACATGTTACTATTGACATTGCTTCCCAAATCCTCTCCTGTTATTATATCTGTGTTATGAGCAAATGGAGTTCTTCCAAGCAATATAACATCTTTGCATTCATTTTCTGTATTATTAGCAGCATATAATTCCATAGTTGCTATTCTTGGGCTACTTCCTCTTGCAATATTAACGTTTTTTTGTCCTTGCTTTACTGATTTTACAACAGATTGTTCTCCATCATAATTGATGATTGCATTTGCTGTTGTTAGTCCGCTTGGTGCTTGATAATTGATTACCTCTACTTCAAAGCCATTTGTTTCTCTTACAATTCCTTGTGGAATTTCTTTGTCAAGTGTCCATTTGGTTTGTGACTGATAATTTGTTACTGCTTCATTGCAATAATACATTTTAATTTGATCTTTTTTGCTTGGTGTGTATTCGTCTAATGTAACATTAAATTGAACTAAAATATTGGTTCCATGAGTAAGGGTGCTTTCACTAAACGCATTTTGTGTACCCGCTAAATTGATTTTCATTTTTACAATTCCATTTTCGTTATGTACTGTCGCATCTGCTACACTCAAACCTTCTGCATAAGTTAAATTAATACTCTGTGGTGTGACACTTTTCACATAGCTTGGAAATACTATTTCAAAACTTGGATTTGTATACAAATCGCTATCAACTGTATCATTATTTAATTCAATTCGCATTTCAACATTTTCATTCTCGCTAATTGTACTAAAGTTATTATTGCTAAGTACAATATCTGCATTTGTAAAACTACTTTTCATCGCTTTTTTCACAGTCGCTTCAGACAAGTTATAACGATTTTCGTCATCTGCATATTTTACAGAAGCTGTAACTTTGCTTTCAATTTCACGAAACATATTATATTCTGCTTTATCATAACTTGATTTTCCAATTGCTTTTGTGTATTCAATATTTAAGTTTTGATTGACACTCACACTTTTCAAAACAACTTGAATACCATTTGGCTTATTTTCCAAACTGATTTCACATTCTTCTTGTGAGTGAACATTGTCTGCATTTAAACTATTTAATAACTCTCCTGCATTATTATAAATCTCAATCACTCCACCATTAGTTAATATATTTTCAATTTCGCTATAAGAAAATTTCACTTTTTTATAGTAAACATCATTTGTTTCAAAAGCTGTTTGTTTCGCATCTAAATAATTCTCTTTTGAAGTATCAATCGTTAATTCTTCAAATGCGTCACTTGTTAAAATATTCAAATTAACAGCTGTTGTAAATTCTGCCTCATACAATGCTTCTTCATGATTATAATTGGCATTGATTTTTCCTTTATTGATTACATCTTCATTTGTACTAACATGATAGCTAATCATATCGCCTATCACAGCTATAATTTCTTGTGTTTCTGAAATGTTAGTAGTCAAATTACTATTCTCACTTACACTAACTTCCTCTGCATTTACTGTTACATTGTTATCAAAAGTATAGTTTCCTTCATCCACAAAATTTGCATACTTATAAATAATGATATATTCATCTGTTCCAAGACTATTGACTACTTTTCCTTCCTTATCATTTGAAACATGAATATAAATTTTTCCTTCTTCTTCTTGATATTCCCAATTTTCTTCTGAAAATTCTACATTTCCTGTATCTTGCCCTTTGCTTGCCATTAGTTTATTTGCAACTACACTCACATTTGATGGACTTTGTCCATTTAAAGTAGGTACTGAAATCTCTAAATTTGTATTTTTTAATGGCAAATAATTTTCTTCTTCATTTTGGTTCTCTCTTTTTATGGTAATTTTGTTTTCTAATAAACTACCTTGTCTTTCTCCTACTTGGTATGGCGAAAATTTTGTATATTCACTTGTCATTTCAATGTCATTATGATAACTCCATCCAATAGTAACATTGCTACTAATGCTTTCTTCTTTCTCATTCAAATCCACATCTATGTATTTGCCTGTCAAAACGAATTCTACTTCTTGATATAAATCAGATAAAATAATTTCTTCTTTTGGTAAATATTCAATCTCTACTTCTATTTTAGTTGGATGAATGATATTCTTGACTTGTATTTCATAATCTGAAATAAGTTCTACTTGGTATGGGTTTAAGTCTTCTTCATTTTCTTCTTCGTTCATTTTGTCTTCAATCACTTTTTCTTCATCCACTAATTCATCTTCTTCATCTTCTATAATTGGTTCTACATTTTCTTCAGAAGTATTCCCCATATTTAAACTAACAAATGAATTGTCTCCTGCTTCTTCTTTATTTTCTTCTGGCTTCTCTTTTCCATCCTCAACTTCAATATTAGCAATTTTTGAAAATTTAAAATGAAGATTATTTTCATCCATCGCATTTGCTTTTATCATTCCTTCTCTAATAAAGCCACTTCCAACCTCTTTTGGCGAAACTTCTAATATTAGATTTCCTTTTTCATTCACATTCAATATTTTTTCATTATTTTGATTTTTGTCCTCTTCAAAATAAGCTTTCAATACCATGTCTGAACTGCCAAAAAAACCATCTGTAATAGTGGTTATTCCATCTGTTGTGGCAATTGCTTGCAATGTTTGCGCTGAATAAGTAAACATGATAACAAACACAATTAACATGCTAATCATTTTTTTCGACTTACAAAACATCTCGCATACCTCACTTTCCATTTTTACTATTTCTTTTATATATTAGTTCAAAAAAGTTCTTTTGTAAATAGTAAAATATGCCATTTTCCAGCATTTACAGCTTCTTTGTGAGAAAAATATTTTACGGAAACTAAGCCTTTCGAGGCAATGTTAAATTTATATTAAATTTTCATTACATTTTTGTAACACAAGTTATCCACATTTTGTCAACAGCTCCAATTTTTAGGCAAAATTGGCACAAAAAAATAGCTCAACCTTTAAGGAAATAAGGTTTTGCTATTAATATTAAAAACACTTACTTGTGTTCATTATATATTTTATAGTAATTTTCTATTTTCCATTGTAACTGTTTTAAGAAAAAGTCAAGCAATTTTAAAAATTTTACAAGATAAAAACATTAAATTTTTGTGTCTTTTTTCTATCTTCTTGCATATATTATCAGTAAGAGTATGTTATCAAATCATACCACTTAAACTTATGGAGGTTTAAAAATATGGATAATATGGATATTAATAAATTACTTTCTGCCATTTCAAAAATGGATAAAGCAGAATTAGAAAAAAATATATATCGTGCACAACAAATTTTAAATAATTCTGATATAAAAAAAAATCTTGATAACCAGGAGTAACTATGAACGAAAATTTTAATGATATTTTAAGTAATTTTTCAGAAATTTTAAAAGAAAAAGATATCGACTTAAATAACATATTGGGAAATAATAGTCATAATGATGAAATGGGTGGCACGGAAAATCGTGCCTCTGATGACACTTTTGATATTAATATGATTTTAAAAATAAAAGATATTATGACACATATGAATAGTAATAAAAATAATCCCAGAAACCAATTATTACATTCTTTAAAACCATACTTAGAAGATACTAAAAAAGAAAAACTAGAACAATACATAAAGATTGCTAATCTTTTAAGTGTCCTAGATTCTTTTGATGACAAAAATACTTTTAAGTTTTTATCAAATAATGATTATGATTTTACTTTAATGCTTATCCTATTTTTATTAATCATTTAGAGCGCCTTAATCTCTCCATCCTTGATACAAAAAATAGGACATCTTTCTTCTTTTTCTGTAATTTCCTTTACTAAATTAGAAATTCTTATTTGTGTTGCCTCCATATTATTTGCAGCAATAATAGCCTTTGTATTTCCATTAGCACCACTATGAACAACACCCCTTAAAGTTCCCAAAATAATAATATTTCCACCAGCTACAACTTCTGCACCAGAATTTACATCTCCACAAATTACAATACTTCCGACATATTCTTCTTTTGTCCCAGAACGAATAGAATTATATACATATCTCGTTTCTGATATTTCTGTCTCTAATTCAAATGTCTTTTTTATAGCATGTAAACCCAATAAATCAGAAGCCTCATCAAACTTTACATCCACATTTACTTCATCTTTGATAATTTTCTCAATAATAACTCTTTCTGTTTCAGAAAATAGTTTTCCAGTCACCCTAATTGGTACAGTTGAATTTTTGTAAAAGTCTTTTAATTTAGGCAATTTTTCCTCTAATTCCTGTATTATTCTTGTATTATCTGCTTGCACATTTATATTTAGCACAATCTCATCCGTTGTTTGCTTAATTCTAATATTGTTTAACATTTTTGTTTCCTTCCTTAATTAATAATTTTAATGAAATTGTTCTGTTTCATATTCTGCTGACATATCTTCACTTACATATTGCATATTCATTCCAAAATATTCAGCTATAACCTCACGTACCACTTCTGCTGTATAATTACCGTGCCCACCATTTTCAACAACAACCACTACTGCTATTTCTGGTTTTTCAAATGGAGCAAAACCAACAAACAATGCATTTACATCTCCACTTGTTGTTTCAGCAGAACCCGTTTTTCCTCCAACTGAAATGTTGAAATCAGAAAAGATTGAACGTGCTGTTCCACTTTCTCCTTCTGTAACTGCTCTCATTCCTTCTAGTACAGCTTTCATAGTTTCTTCTTTGATTTGTAAGTTTTCTGTATTATTTGCTTCAATTCCTAATTTTTGATTTGTAAATTGCTCAATTTCTGAGTCTGGTACTTGGGTACCATCTGAATTTACAACACTTTTTACAATACTCAAATTAATTAAATGTCCACCATTTGCTATCATCGAAATATATTTCGCCAATTGTACAGGTGTAAAATCATTATAACTCTGACCAATTGATGCACTTAAAGTATCACCTGGTCCCCAAGTGTCTCCTCTTTTTTCTGCTGCACTTTTACCTGCCAATGTTCCTGATTTTTCGTTATATAACTCAATGCCTGTTTTTTGTCCTAATCCAAAATAACGTGCATATTTTTCCAAATTATCAATCCCCATTCGATTACTTACTTCATAAAAGAAATAGTTACATGACTTTTCAATTGCTCCTGATACATTCAAAGGTCCATGACCTCTTCCATAATCCTTATAATACCAGCAAGATGGTTTATATTTTGAATTTGGAGATAAAATATATGGTCCATTATCATTGATTTTTTCTACTGTATTGGTTACCCCTGTCTCCAATGCTGCAATTGCAGTAATCATTTTAAATGTAGAACCTGGCGCATATGGACTTTGGATCGTTCGATTATGCAATGGATTTAATGGATTTGTATTATATTCAGAATATTTCTCATTACTAATTCCATTATAAAACAATCCCGGCTCATAATCTGGATAACTTGCCATCGCTAAAATTTCACCAGTATTTACATTCGTGACAACAACTGCTCCACCTTTGGCATTATGCGTTTCTGAAAAGCCACCTGCTCTAATTTTCTCAATATTAGCAGCCAAAGCATTTTCTGTTATTTTTTGCAAATTGGAATCAATCGTAAGTACTACATCCGCTCCACCAATTGCCTCTTGGCTCGTGTATTCTCCTGTTATCGTTCCATCTACTGACATGTCTATTTGCTTTTTGCCATCTTCACCTCTTAAATATTCCTCAAATACTTTTTCAATTCCTGTTTTTCCAATTTTGTCTGTTGGCTCATATTTATAATCGTCTCCACTGGCTTGCAAGGCCTCTTCATCCTTATCCGAAATTCTTCCCATATACCCCAAAATATGAGAAGCCATATTTCCAACATGATATTTTCTAATTGGTTCTGTTACAATATTAACACCTGTGAGCTCATTACTTCTAACTTGCAATTCTACTGCACTTTCTCTTGAAATTGCATCCGAAATACTAATGGACTTTGTCGTAGAATATCCTTTTGTTGTAATTCCATAACGAATTGCCAAAATTTTTCGAATACTTTGAATATCATCTGTTTTGATATTATATTTATCTCTCATTAAATAAAAGGCTTCCTCTGCTGAGGCTGTTTCTGGGATTTTATACTTTTCTTTCCATTTAGCCAAGTCTTCTTCAGAAGAAAAATGAAATTCAAATGGATCGATACTAATTGGAAAAGTATCCAAATAACTATCTCCATTTTTTTCTAAAATTGTAGTCATCAATAATATTGAATTGTTTAATTGTTCATCTTCTACTTTTGTTTTATACATTTCTAAAGAAAAACTCATATCTGTACTAACTAACGCATTTCCTGAACGATCTACAATACTTCCTCTTGCAGACTCAATTGTTGATTCCCTTGATAGCCTTGTGTTAGAATTTTCCCTATATTCCTGTCCATTCACAATTTGCATATCAAACAACCTTACTAAAATAACAACTGCAACAAGATACACCACAACAGATATAACATTAAATCTAAAATTTAATTTATCTAATTCTGTTTTTTCTTTTTTGAATTTCGTTTTTCTCACCTCCTAGCAATGCGACAATTTCCTTAAAAATAACGTGTTAAAATATTAGTCTTTTTAAAGGTACGGTCAATACTATAACCAACTTTTTGAATACTTGGATAAAGCAAAATTGTTAATAATATATTGTACAGTACTTCGATTGCCAAAATTTTTACAAAATATAAAATTTCTGTTTCAAATCCTAATATAATTGAGTTCATTCCGTAATAACCAATTTCAAAAATAATCGTAGAAATTGCTACCATTAAAATAATGGTAATTTTATTTTCTTTCGAAAAATTTCGGTCAAAATAAGCTCCCAAATAACCTATTGTGCACATCATTAAGGCAGTTATTCCAATTGTTTTACTATACGCTAAATCAACAATTAATCCACCAATCACACCAAATAAAACACTTGTTGTTACATTGGCAAATAGTCCTATAAACAAAATATATATCACAAACAAATTTGGCATTACTCCTGCTATTGTAAAACTTTGGAATATATTTGCTTGCAAGAAAAAGACAACTAAATATATAACCATTAGTAGTATGATTTTTGATGTTTTCTTCATACTTAAAATAGCTTCCTTTCTAAATTAATTATTAATTACCAATACAGTATCCACTGTCGAAAAGTCAACTGCAGGTTTGATAGTAGCATAACGATCTGTTACATTTCTTGTTGTAATAATTTCTTCAATTGTACCAATCAAAATTCCTTTTCTGAATATCTCTCCCAAACCTGATGTATATACATTATCTCCTTGAATTAATTCAGCTCCTGTTGGAATGTATGAAGCTCTTAATATTTGACTGTTTTCCAATGTTCCTTTACAAATAATACTTTCTTCTGTTGTACTAATATTACAACTTACTGTACTTGCTGCATCTACAATCACTTGCACTTTCGCAGTTGTTGGCGTTGTTGATATAATATGTCCTACCAAACCTTTATCCGCAATTACTGTCATATTAACAGCTACACCATCATTTTCGCCAACATTAATTACCAAATCACTACTAAAATTGCTCACATCTCGATTAATTACATAGGCTGGAATTGTGTTATAATCAGCATATTTTTGTGTTAAATTCATATATTCTTGAAGTGTTGCATTATCTGCTTTAATCCCTTCTAATTCTCTTAGCTGAGTTTCTAACTCACTATTGCGTTTACGTAACTGCTCATTTTCTGTTTGCAAACTTTGAATGTCCGCAAAATATGCCGAATTTCCTTGAATTTTATTTGCCAAATCAGTCACTACTCTTTGCACTGGTGCTACAACTGAATTTACAATTCCTTCTAAAAATGATAATTTATTCAGTTTCATGTTCGAAAGAAAAATCAACAAAATCAATATAATTAAAGTAATAACTCCTCCTAATATATTTGATTGTTTATTTCTATTCATTTACATTCTCCTTTCAGCATAGCAACCTTTATGTACCTCCCATAGCGCTATGATACTCTCCATCGCCTATCACAATATGGTCTAATAATTGAATTCCCATCAAATTGGCACATAAATTTATCTTTTGTGTTGCTTCTAAATCTTGTTTACTCGGTGTAGAATCACCACTTGGATGATTATGTACTAAAATAATCTTTGGTATTTGTTGCTTAATTGGTTCTGCCAATATTTGCTTGGCATCAAAAATAAGCATACTATCTTTTCCTGTTGCAATATTTAATATCTTTTGCACAATATTTTGATTATTTAACATAATCAACTTCAAAATCTCTTTTTTCTCAAATCTCATTTCTGACATCAGCAAATTCGCAACATCTTTTTTCGTTTTTATGACTACTTTATTCATATTAATTGGTCTTGACATTCTCTTTGTAATTTCTCCTAAAGCCTTCAACTCAATTGCTTTTACCCTACCAATTCCATTTATTTTCATTAGTTCATTCATAGAGATTTCTTGCAAAAATCTTAAATCATTAATATCTTCTTTTGAACCCAACTCAATCACTTGTCTTGCTAAATCTAAAGCTGTTTTATTCTTGGTTCCTGTTTTTATAATAATGGCTAATAATTCACTATTGCTAAGTGTATCCTCACCATACGCCATAAGCTTTTCATACGGTCTTTCTAAACTGGGTAAAGCTTTCATTTTTTCTGTCATATTCGTCCTTTCTGTTCACTTAAATCCCCCAATATGAATTAATCTTATCTATTATATCGCGATAATCTGTTTTTTTCAAGTGATTTTAGTACATTTTTAAATATTTCTTAATATAATTAATTAAGGCCGTTAAAGCTTTGCTTAGTAAACAGCCTAATTGTTAATATTTACACGAATAAATATTAACTTCTTATAAATAGCCGTTAAAGTTATGGCAAAAATTTTCATTTACTTTTTAAGTAGAAGTAGTATAATTAAATTATTGAAAACCTTTCGGTTATATTTTAGGAGGCTTAGCTTATGAAAATAGAAAAAATTAATGAAAACAAAATCAGAATTACATTTAATCATTCTTACTTACAAGAAAACAATGTTGATGTACACTCTTTTATGTCTAATTCACTAGAAAGTCAAAGTTTATTTTTAAGCATGTTAGATGAAGCAGAACGAGAAATTGGCTTCATCACAGACAATTACAAACTTTGCATCGAAGCCCTTGCGCTAAGCAATGGCAATTTTATCATTACTGTTACTCGAATTGAAAAAGAAGCGCTAAAATCTACCAGAGTACAAGTTCGCAGAAAACAAACACAAAATACCAAAAAATTAATCTACAAATTTTCAAATTTTGATGATTTTTGTAATTTTGAAAACTTTTTATCAACTTCTATGCCAAACTTAGTAGATAAGCTATCTACCTCAAACGCATTATATAAATATGAAGACTACTTTTTCTTTGTTTTACAAAATATTGATGAGCCATATCTTTCTGCAATTTCTAACGCCATTAGCGAATTTGCAATATCTGTATCAGATTCAGATTTAATTTTAAATAAAATAAGAGAATACGGAATGTTATTACATACAACATCATAAAAAGGCAGAATTTAATTCTGCCTTCTCTTTTATTCTTCTCCTTTTAATTTTTCTGCTCGGTCTGTTGCAATCAAATTATCAATTAATTCATCTAAATCCCCATTTAAAAAATTCTCAAATTGGAAAATACTCATACCAATTCTGTGGTCAGTAATACGCCCTTGTGGATAATTATAAGTTCGTATTTTTTCACTTCTATCACCTGAACCAACCTGACTTTTTCGCTCATTGGCAACTGCTGAATCTTGCTTTTCTTTCTCTATTTCATACAACCTTGAACGCAACATTTTCATTGCATATTCTCTATTTTGCACTTGTGAACGTTGCGTTTGGCATTCCACTACAATACCACTTGGTTCATGAATTAAGCGAACTGCTGAAGATGTTTTATTAATATGCTGTCCACCTGCCCCAGACGCTCTAAAAACTTCCATCTTAATATCTGCTGGATTTAATTCTACTTCTACATCTTCTACTTCTGGCAAAACTGCAACTGTTGCAGTTGATGTATGAATACGTCCACTACTTTCTGTATCTGGAACACGTTGCACACGGTGCACACCACTTTCAAATTTAAAACGGCTATAAGCTCCTTTTCCTGTAATCATAAAAGTGACTTCTTTGTAACCGCCAAGTTCTGTCGCATTTTCATTTACAATATCCAACTTCCAATGTTTTCTTTCCGCATACATTGAATACATACGAAACAAAGTGGCAGCAAATAAAGCTGCTTCTTCTCCACCCGCACCAGAACGAATTTCACAAATAACATTGCTATCATCATTTGGGTCTTTGGGAATTAACAAAAACTTCAATTCTTCTTCAATTTGAGGAATTTTTGCTTTTGCTTCTTCAAAATCTGCACTCGCAAGTTCCTTTAGTTCTGGGTCATTTAGCATTTCCTTCGCATCTTCCATCTGTTTCTTTACACATTTATATTCTCTATACTTCTCCACAACATCTTGCATGCTTCCATGTTCTTTCATTAACTTTTGCCACTCTGTTTGATTAGCAATAACTTCAGAATCACTAATTAAGCGATTTAATTCCTCATATCTTTTTTCTACGTCTTCTAATTTTTGAAACATACTCTCATTCCTTTCGTTATATGCCATATTATAACACATATTTTCTGTTTTGCCAATATGATGTAAAAAATAATTCAAAAAATTGGGGAAACAAAAAATTCCCCAATACCTTAATTCTCTATTTTTATATCTCCACAGCTATTTTTAATTTTGAGTACAACCTCTGCATATCGATTATTACGATTAATCTTTACGTCTCCCAAATCCGTTTTTGCTTCTATATAAATTTCATTTGTTTGCCCAATTTTAATATCACCTAAACTATTTTCAATCGACGAATTTTCTATAATATTAAGTGAACCTATTTTCACATCTCCACAATCTGATGTGACTTCTACTTTATTTTCAACCGCTTCTATCTTTACATCACCATAATGATTTTTCACAAAAACATCTTTTACTTTTCCTAAAACCACATCTCCGCAATCTTCCTTAATATTCATGCTTGCATTCTCCAAATCAATTGCTCTAATGTCTCCATAATTAGCTTTAACAGAAATTTCATTTGCATAATCTTTTGGCAAATAAATCACAATATCGTTTATGTAAAAATGAAATCCCCAAAAAATCTTTTTATTCTTATATTGCGAATAATCTACTTTCAACCTATTCCCATTCAAATCCACTTTCAATTCTTGCTCTTCTTCTCCATAAACCACCACTCTAACTTTTTCATCTGTACTTTCTTTAAATTCAATATCTCCTGCTGTTGAAAGGATTTCTAAGTGTTCCACTTGCGATACTTCATAAGCATTATCAAAAATTACTTGACTACTTTTTTTAGCATTCCATCTTTGTAATCCAATTTTTCCATTCAAAGATAATCCCAAAAAAGCAATTAATAAAATAATGATAATTATCAGCAAAATAATTAATGCAATAATTAATCCTCTATTACTCATTTATTTTTTCCTCCTTTAACATAAAAAATAATCGTATAATCTGACAAATTAGTGCATCAATAATAAAAATTATCCATGTAACATGCCACGCCATTGTCGTAAAACTAATCAAAAAATAAAGTATAAAACAAATTGCACCAACAATTCCATTCATTTGTTTCATAATTTCAGTTTCTTTAATTTCTTTGCTTGTTTTCTCAAACTTTGGAATTGACATATAATGACGAATAATCCTTGCTGTTGCAACTCCAACAACACCTAGAAAAATTGCTGTTACAATCACAGGGTCTAAGCACAAAACAGCTACTGCTACAATAAAAAAAGCAATTGCTAAAATATAAATTAAAACAGATGAACTAACCACTTTTGCTGATTTACTTCGAATTTCCTCTCTGGTTGGAATTCTGTTTTCCTCTTTTGGTATTTCATTTTCTCTATTTTGTTCCTCTGGCTTTTTTCCTGTTAATAATTCCTCTGCACCAATTCCAAACAATTCACACAATGGTATAATTTTATCAAAATCTGGCGTACTTTGATTAGTTTCCCATTTTGAAACAGTTTGCCTTGATACATTCAAACGTTCTGCCACTTCTTCTTGTGACAAATTTTTTTCTTTTCTAAGTTCAAATAATTTTTCTCCAATATTCATAAAAAACTCCTTCCTTGTTTCTTGTAAAAATTATACCATTTTTCACAGTTGCACTCTACCAATTAGACTTGGAAATTTGTCAACTGAAATTAACATTTATAAAAAAATCCCTAAAAATAAGCTATTTATTACTGATAAAACAACACTCTATAATTCCACACAAAACTCAATCCACTCGTCTTCATTTTTGACAGAAATATCTCCACCATGTAATTCAATCATTTCTTTTGTAATAGCAAGTCCTAAACCAGTTCCTCCTGTACCACTAGTTCTTGATTCATCTGCTCGATAAAACTTTTCAAATAATTTTTCTAATTTATATTCTGGAATTTTATCTCCTTTATTTTTAATTATCAATTTTATTTTTTCTTCTAATTGCTTTGCTTCTATTTTAATTTGTGTATTTTCGTAACTATAATAAATAGCATTTTTAAGCAAGTTCCCAAAAGCACGGGCCAACTTATCACCATCTCCCATATAATATATGTGTTCAGGTTTTTCAACAATACATTCCAAACCACGTGGCTGCATCATTGGATAGCATTCATCTACCAATTGATCGATCAAAAATGATACATCAATTCTAGTCTTATTGATTGGTACATTTTGCAAATTATAACGTGTAATTTCAAAAAATTGATTGGTTAGTTCTTCCAAACGAAGCGATTTATCTAGCGCAATTTTTGTATATTTGGCTTGCAATTCTTTTGAAATTTCTTGCTCTTCTGTTAAAAGTGTCAAATAACCAATTACAGAAGTAAGTGGTGTTTTCAAATCATGTGCCATATACATAATCAAATCATTTTTCTTATTTTCCGCTTCTTTTGCTCTATGTTGATTTGCCACCAAATCAACACGAATATTATTTAATCTACTTTCTAAAATTACCAAATCATTAGAAAGTTTGACTTCTTTTTCTGGCTCTTTTAAGATTTGATCCATTGCCATTATCATTTCAGCAAAGTGATGATTGGAATTACGAATAATAATAAATGAAACTATTGTAAAAATTACTAAAAAAAACATTCCCATTAACAATGTTTTATTTCGAACACACCACAAATATGTTGCTCGATCCATTTGTGATAAATGATTAGCTAATTTATCATTATAAACTCCATCTATTAAAATTGCAAATATCAAAATCACAAATAAACTATATATGATAATTCGAACAACTGATTTTATTGCAATTCCATTTTTTAGTTTTATAAATTCTTTATCCTTCAATTTTATACCCCACTCCCCACACAGTTTTAATAAATTTTGGATTTCGTGTATCTTCTTTTAGTTTTTCACGAATTCTTCGAATATGCACCATAACTGTGTTATTGCTTTCAAAATATTTTTCTTTCCATACTTTTTCAAACAATTCTTCCGAACTTACTACTGTTCCTTTTTTGTTTACTAAATATAATAAAATATCAAACTCCAAAGGGGTAAGTTCAATTTCCTTGCCATATAAAAAACATTGATGTTTTTCTTTGCTTATTTCTAAACCATTTATATCAATATTATTTTCCTGATTTTTTTCGTTATATTGGGTATATCTTCTAAATTGAGATTTCACACGCGCCACTAATTCTAATGGATTAAATGGCTTTGTTATATAGTCATCTGCACCTAATGTTAACCCCATAATTTTATCTTGGTCAGCAATTTTTGCAGTTAGCATAATGACTGGGAAATGCAAGTTTTTGTCACGAATAAATTGACAAATTTCAAATCCACTTTTTCCAGAAATCATAATATCTAAAATGGCCATATCCAATTCGGTTGTATTAATACAAGCAATTGCCTCTTTTGCTGTATAAAATTTATATACTTCATAATTCTCATTTTTTAAGTACAACTCTACTAAATCTGCAATTTCTTTTTCATCATCAACTACTAAAATTTTCATTATTTTTCTCCCTTTTTTATTATAACATAGGCTAACACATTTTTTGGTACTTTTTAAAAATTGTAAGAAAAAATTAAGATTTTATTCATTTTTTCTTAAAACAATATTTTCTATTTTTTTGTATTATTAAAATTGGGAGGTAAATTAATGAGAAAAAAAAGAAAGAAATTAAAACATAAAAAAATTATTTTATTATTTATTGTAGGATTTTTATTTTGGCTTTATATGAATTATCACTCGATTTTTACAAGATATATTTCTAATTTGGAACAATCCTACAAAACAATGGCAGAAGAAAAAAATGAAAATTATAGTGGAGTTGGGCAAAAAG
This sequence comes from uncultured Clostridia bacterium, assembly GCA_949927455.1. Taxonomy (GTDB): domain Bacteria; phylum Bacillota; class Clostridia; order TANB77; family CAG-508; genus Scatovivens. The sequence goes on along the minus strand of CATLEX010000003.1, from coordinate 11,743 downwards.
AATATACAAATCAAGATGGCTATTTTACAACTTTTACTACTGAAAAAAATCGTTTAAAAACTTATATTGAATATAAGCAAAATGGAATTGCCTCTTGGAGTGAGCATTCTTATTGGGGTGGAACTATGGAAGAAAATGGCTGTGGAATTACGGCACTTTCTATTATTTTAAGTGGTTATAAAAAAAATTTTTCTCCAGAAGATTTAAGAAAGAAATATCAGCCTGTGCTCAAAGCTGAACAAATTTCAAGTGAACTATCTAAAAGTTTTGGTATTAAAAATTCAGATTTTTACTTTGATAATGTACATTTATCAGAAAAGGAAATGATAAAACACTTACAAACAAACCGTCCAATTTTAATTTGTGTTTGGAATCAACCCCACGAAAACCGTTGGACTGAAAAGTCTCACTACATGGTTTTACTTGCTACTGATAACAACGAAAAAGTTTATATTTCTAATCCAAATGGTGGAAAAAAAGACAGTAAAAGCTCTGGCTGGTATCCTATCAAAGAGGTTGCTCCTTATATTGCAAAAGCTTTGTATATTGAAAGTTATGAGTAAAATCAAAAACATCACTCATTTTATTTTAAAGAACAACTTGATGATATTCTATTTTTAATTGCTTCAAAATTTCCTCTTCTCGATTTGAACAAGTAAAAATAATAATTTGATGATTATACTTTTTATCTTGCAAATAGTGCAAAATATTTTTTAAACGATGATTGTCAAAATAAGCAAAAGTCTCGTCCAAAATAATAGGCAGATTTTCCTGTGAAATTTCACCAAGTGTACTTAACCTCAAAGACAAATACATTTCGTCAATTGTTCCAATACTTAATCTTTCAGCTGGCATATACTCACCATTTTCAATTTCCACCAAAAGCCCTACTTCATCATTTACTTTTACATTTTCATATTTTGCATTGGTAATATTAGAAATAATTTCACATAAATTTTGCTCAAATTTGGGACTAATGTTATGCTTAATTTTCTCGTACGCATTTTCCAAAGCTTCTTTAGCAATTTCAAAAGAAATGTCCAATGACATAAGTTCTTCTTTGATTGCATTTTGTTCTTCGAGCTTTTCTTCAATTCTTGCCAATTCTTCCAATTTCTCATCAATATTGTTTTTTTCAATTTCTAAAATATGTAACTGAGCATTTGTTTGATTTATTTCATTTTGAATCTTTTCTTGCTCAACTTCATAATTTTGAGAAATTCTCTGATTAGTATTTTTAAGTGCTTCCATCTGCAAATCAGATTTCCTTTTTATAAAAATCCCACTAATAATAATTGGAATAACTGCTATTACATTTACTACAATATTTTTCACTATACTAAATAAAATAAATGCTACTATAATAAAAAATATGAATAAGCATATTGTAATATTTATTTTTTTCTTTGTATTTTCAATTTTAGTATTTTCAGAACTTTCTTGATTTTCTTTTAAATTTGTTTTTTTCTGAAATAATTGATTTAATCTATTTTTTAAATTTTCTTTTTCCTGCTCCTGTTGGATTTGAGTTTGTTTATAAAAACTCAAGTTTCTTTTTTGTTCTAACAACTGTCTAATTTTTTCATTCACAATATTGATTGGTTTTTGTCTTGTTCTTTCAGTGCCAATATTATCATTCTGCATTTTACTTAATTTCTCTATTGATTTCTTAAACGAAATATTGTCATCTCCAGTAGATACCAAATTACTAATTTTTTGAATCATAATATTCGTATCTGCCCTTTGCAGTTTAATTTCCTGCTGCCCAATCATTGCTGTATTCTTAAAAGTTGTTTCATCAATACCAATTTGTTCTTCCAAAATGCGAATTCCTTTGGATTTATCCTGCTTAAAATTCTTTGAAATATCCTCTTGAAATTGATTATAAATGATTGGATTTTTCTTTTTAAAATCTCGAAAAATCTCATATGTTTCATCATTATCTAAAGTATATTTCATTTTTGCAGAAAATTCAGAATTTCTCCATGGTTTATATTGATCAAAATCCGAAATATTTTTGCCATTTTTCAATTTTGATAATCCAAAGAACATCGCTTGAATACATTTTAAAATAGTCGATTTTCCTGTTTCATTTTCTCCATAAACAAGATTAATTCCATCTTTTAATTCAATTTCTTGGTCCGTTAATTTTCCAAAACCATTTATTTTTATTGTATCAATTTTCAACTTTTCACCTCTTACATAACTTCCAATCCAATTTCAATTGCCTTTTTAATTTGCTCTTCTGAATATTTTCCTTCCTTGTATTTTTTGATAATTTCCTTTATAAAAATTCCACGTAAGTTATTTTCATTTGATATTTGTTCAATATCTATTGCTATTTGAGTTTGATCTTTCATTTTCAGAATATTTCTATTAGCAATCAGTTGTAAAATTTCTCTCGTATTAATACTAAATTTTCTATTTCCAGTCAAAACAATTTCAATCATATTTTTTTCATCAAAATTCAAATCAGAAATTTTCTCAACTAATTCTTCCATGCTCGTAATATTATCCACTGAAAAACTGTATTTTTCAAACATTCTCTCATCCAGCTTTACAAATTCTGTTTGTAGCTCGTTTTTGCTAATTTCACCAACTACCATGCCATGCTCGCCCAGTTCATCGAATCCAAATGAAATCGGCGAACCTGAATAAACTATTCTTTTATTTTCTTTAAAATTTGTTTTATGAATATGTCCCATTGCCACATAATCAAAATTTAAAGAATTAATTTTAGTTTCTAAAATTGGCTGATAAGAAAATCCGATTTTCGTCCTTTGCTCCATTCAAATCACAATGTGTTATTAGAATATTAATTTTGTCTGTATTTTTAATTTGAAGAGTCTGAAGGGGTGATTGTTCCATGTGAAAATCTGTAAAACCTGACATATAAATATCTACTTTATCATCTTCTATCACTTCTAAGTTACTTTTACAAATATGTACATTTTCGCTCCAAAAAAATGTTTCATAATACGAACCTTTGATATAAGGGTCATGATTTCCGGGAACAATAAAAATCTTGGTATTTGGTATTTGCTCAAATAGCTGATTAACATATTCTATTGTAGATTTGCGCATATACTCGTGTACATAAAAATCACCTGCAATAAAAAAATAATCAACGTCATTTTCTTTACAATAATCAATTGTTTTTTTGAAGATTTTGCGTTGTTCTAACCTACGAATATCACTTAAATTTTCTACTTTACTCAAATCAGAAAATGGCTGATCAAAGTGCACATCTGCAATGTGAACAAATTTCATATTTTTCTCCTCATTAAATTATCATATTTAAATTTTATATCTAATTTTATTTATTATAAAACATTTGTTTGAATTTGTCAAGAGAAAAATAAATTATTTATTCCTTATAAAAAAAGCGCCGAAATGGCGCCTTTTTTTATTTTAATCATCTAAACTACCAAACAATTCATCAAATTTGGCTTCTAATTCTTTTTGAATATCTGTCAATTCTTCCTCCTTTTTTTGATCCTCTAAATTTGAATCCACAGGAAGCTTTCCTGCTGGGTTTGCATCTGTTTTTAACCCTACATCTTCATCTTTAAACAAATCATCCAAGTTTTCCAAACTTTGTGGATTTCCACCTTTATTGTCGCTGTCCTCCACATATGGATTGTATGGATTATATTTTCTCCAAACTCCTCTATCAACTTGAACATCGTTGTGATCAACCTTATATTTCTTAATTAATTTACCTTCTGGATATTTGAAATAGTAATACTTTTTCGCCTTAACTGGCTTAATACCTTTTTCATAAATGATACACAAATCATCGTCCATTCGGCGAAGTTCGTCTGGCGTCATAAGCGCCCTTCCCATAATTTGATCAGATTGACTTAAGCCTTGCTTCCAATTATCTCTATCTTTATTAACTGAAATATTATCTCTTGAAATTGTTTTTTCTCCTAAAGCCTTCGAGAAATATTCTACTGTTTTTTGAGAGTTAGAACCCAAAAACAAGTGTGTATCACAGTTACCTAAAATGGTTTCATGTGCTTCTTTATAAACTGCTTCTAGTTGATCTAAGTTCTGCAAAATAACACTAAAAGATATTTTTCTACTTCTTGAAGTTGATATTTTTTTATCAAAATCAGGTATTTGACCAATGTTTGCAAACTCATCTAGAATAAAGTATGTAGGAACTGGCAATGCGCCACCACTTAAATCTGCAAAATCATACAACTGTTGTATCATTTGCGAGAAAAATATGGTAAGCAAAAAATCGTAGGCTGTATGTGTATCTGATGAAATAACATATACTGCTGTTTTCTTCTTTCCAATTGAGGTAAAGTCAATTGTATTACTTGACGTTACTTCTGCAATATCTCTTGAATCAAATTTACCAAGTTTTGATTGCAATGTACTTAAAATCGAACCATAGGTTTTTTCTGGCGCAATTTCAATGGATTTATAATTCATTCTTGCTGGATGGTCATATGGCAACTGATTCATTAAATTGGTTAATAAATTGTCTCCACCATTTTTGTTTGCCGCCCTTACAAGCTCTGCACAACTGGCCAAATTTTGTTCTTCTGGCGGACGAACCGCTTTCAAATAATAAATCAAAGATTTTAGCAACATCTCGCCCATATCTTCCCAATATGGATCTGAACTTCCTCCACTATCTTGCCCTTTTACAATGGTGTGAGCAATAACGTCAACATCAATTTCTCCATTGATATGATGAAGTGGATTATAGCTGTCACTATTTTCAGGACGAACCAAGTTTAATACTTTTATATCATAGCCATTTGCTTTAAAATAACCTGCTGTATCATCATAAAGTTCTCCTTTGGGATCTGTGAAAACATAAGAACCAAGTAATTGCAAAGCATTTGGTTTTACGTAAGACGCTGATTTACCAGCACCAGAACCTCCGTACTACTAGCACATTTACGTTACCACGTTTATCCACAGGTAAACGATTTTTTTCAGCTAAAATAATTCCTTTATTTTTGCTAAGAACTGCGTATTGCTCGCCATTTTCGCTCCAATCACTTGAACCGTTTTCAATATCCTGAAATTCATGTTTCGGAAATGATTTGATAATTCCTATTAAGGCAAATAACCCAAAAAACAGAATATACCATTTTAGTCCATTTAAAAATGCTGGTAAATATTCACTAAAACATACTCCTAAACTTGTAATTGGTTGTTGGATATTTTTAAATAGCTGTTCATAAAAAGTTGCCCAAAAATCGTCCCCAGCTTCTCTTGCCAAATTTCCTGCTTCAACCGCAACAGTAAATGGTGCAAGTCCTATTACTACCACCACTAACATAATCGTCGTATATGCAATTAATTTAACTCTTATTTTTCGAATAGCTAATCTTAACTTCTCAAAAAATCCCATAATTTTTCACCTTTTTTCTTCAGTAAATTATCTTTCTGTACCATCTAATTTTTCACGTGCTGCTTTATCTAATGCTTTCATTTTAATTGATAAATAGTCTTTTCCTGGCTTTTCAAACTTTCTACTTTTAGCAGAAACAAATTTTATTCCTTTTGTTTTTGGTTCAGGTTCTATTTCAATTCCTAAAAAATTACAACCCTTCTCTACAAAAAAATCTGCCCAATATTGATTTACACTTTCATCTTCTACAACATTTAATTGTTGTCTTCCATTTTCTCCAGTTGGATTATTGGCACTCATAAAAAAATTCCTCCTTATAAAGTCACCCTTATTTAATTTCAAAGGCAAAATATTTCTTGCATGCTTTTAACGTGCATTTTCCCTTGACCTCATTTGCATCTTCGTCAAAATACAAATTTGGCTTTATCTCTTCTGTAGTTTCAGGATCTATTATCGTAATAGGCCTTTTCATATTTGGTGTGTACTGAAATTCTCTATAAACTGTTTCTTTTTCATTGTAAATTGTTGAAAGTTTCATTGGCATTGGTTTTTTAGATAACTTTACTTCATTATAATCTAAAAATCCAGTATTCACAACAACTTTATCTTTTCCAAATGAGAAAAACACCAATGGATTACCTTCTGGTGAAGGATTGTCGACAAAAAAGGTTTTCCTTTTACGTTCACCAACAAGTTGCTCTGAATAATCTAACCTTTCAATCGTAAACTTTGGTGCCCTATCTAAAAATTCCTTCTCTGTTTTATTGATTTGGTATATTACAGTACTTACTTCCTTTGGGTCTGTAATACTGAAACATTTACCTTGTAAGTTGTCTTCTTCCATTATTTTCTCTCCTTTATTACATATTTAAATGCGATTTTTCTTATGTATAAATATTAACTTACCATATTATTATACCATATTTTTAATATTATGTCAATAATTAATATTTTTATATCATTGACATTCTTGGATTAAACTTTGAAATATGGTTTAATTCATTAAATAACTTTTTCTCCCTTTCATTCAAACGCTTTGGTACCATAATTTTCGTTTCTAAAATCAAGTCACCTCTTCCACCTTTTCCATCTTTATAGCCCTTGCCTTCAATTTTGATAGTATCGCCACTTTGAATGCCTTGTGGTATGTATACACTAACATCTTCATTAATACCATTGACTGTCACTTTCGTACTAAGTGCTGCTTCCCATGGCGTTAAATATAAATTTGTTCTTAAATTATAACCATCTAATCTAAATTTTTTATCATTATTAATTTTAATACGAATTAATAAATCACCATTTTTTCCACCATTTTGTCCCGGTTTTCCGTTGTCCAACAAGTCTAATTTTTTCGTTATTCTGAATTCCTGATGGAAGCTGAACTTTTAATGTTTTTAAGTCTCCATCAACAGTTCGCACAGCAATTGATTGCTCTTTTCCTCGAAAGGCGTCCTCAATTGAAATGTTCACTTCTGTTTGGACATTTTCTCCTTTACGTGCCTCTGCCTTCAAACTTTTTGTTTCTTCAAGAGTTCCAAAAAACATATTGAAAAAATCACTAAATACAGAATCTTTCGTTCTTCTACTTTCTTCATAAGTAACATTTTTATTTTTGCGTCCTACATGATGATTCCACATTCTATCATATTTTCGTTTACTTGACATACTTGATAATACTTTGTATGCCTCATTTATATCTTTAAAAATTTCTTCATTTTTCTGATTTCCAATATTCACATCTGGGTGATATTTTTTTGCCTGCCTTCGATACGCTACTTTAATTCTATCCATTGAAACCTTGTTTGTTTCTAGCCCCAAAATTTTATAATAATCCTTAAAAATCATTTCAACATCCTCCGTACAATTACTACTTGTCATTATATCATTTGAACTTTAATTTGTGAATATCTTTTCGACAAAAATTTGCAAAAATTTACTTACACTATTCCATAAAAAAATTTAATGCATAAACTGAATTTAGATGTATCTTTTTATTCTGTTTTATTCTTTGCCCAATACCAACTTTTAAGATATATTTTACACATTCGTCCAAATCCTTATTCCCCAATTCTATCACGTATTCTTTATCCGAAAATTTTCTATCTGCTCCTGTCATATCCGCTACATATAAGATTTTATCCAATTGAGACATATTTGCTTTTCCTGTTGTGTGATATTGAATGGGTGAACACAAATCTTCACTAAAACCAAATTCTTTTTTGGCAATATCTGCACCAATTTTCCCATGTAATAACCCTGGATTATCTCTTTCTATTTCATCAATTTCTAAACGATTTTCTTCACAATATTTAATCTTTTCATCTGCTGGCATTTCTTTTGCAATATCATGTACAATTCCAACTAGCATCGCTGCATCTTTATCTACTTTATAAATCTTGGCAAGTTCCAAACAACGCGCTGCTACACATTCTGAATGGTGAAAACGATAATCACTCAGACGTGACTTCACAATTTCGTATATTTCTTTGTATGATTTCATTTCTCCTCCTACTTTTCATTTGACTTTTATTCTAGCATAATTTAATAGATATTGCAATATTTTTTAGAAAATATTGACATCTTATGTAAATTTTAGTATAATATTAATATCTATTATATTGAAAAGAATGATGGTCCTACTTGGGACTGTTTCAAGAAATATCGAAACATCTGCTAACACAGAGACATCTTTTCTTTTCTTTTTTAAACAAAAATAAAAAAAGAAAGGAATTAAAATGGCAGCACACAATATTTTCTTAGACAAGGAAGCATTTATGGAACCCATTATCAGCAATAACAAGTATTCTTACTCTTTTAATCCAGCTTTGCAGATTTTAGAGGTATTCTACAATGGACAAATCATTCATAAAAGAAATGCATCATCAGGCAATGCTTTTGTATTACTCAACAGTAATGATTCCATTCAAAAAGTAGTAACAATGCCTCTTCCGAAAAAAAATCACCATTTAATCATGTGGTTACTCTCTTTCCGTAAAGGACGGCGTGTATTTATACAAAATAATCTTAGCCTTGTTGTTCCTGAAGAAGTTAAAGATTGTACAATCGTAAATTTCATTTATGGGAAAAATTTTGAAATTATTCTTGGTAAACAAGCAGAAACCGGCACTATTGTACGCTTAGCAGCATACATCGACGCTAACATAGCAAAAACAGACATATTGGATTTGCTTACTAAGTATGCTAAATTTCACTGGCTTCATTATCCGAAGACTTTCGTTGAGAAAGTTTTGGCAGATCGGTTTAGCATTACTCCCGAAGAACTGAAATCCACTGGCATCACCTTTATCGACACTACCCTGTAAGCATAAAATAAGTATAATCCAACGGCAGATATTCAAATCAAGAGCCCACAGACTGTGGGCTCTTGTAGGATTTTATTTTCCATATTTTACTTTCACTTTATCGGGAAGTTCGTCATATTGCAATTCTTTCCAAGAATGTACTCCCATGACTTTTACTTCTAGCATTAAATACGCATTTTCTCGCAACTCTCGGCTTGTTTTAAATTTTATCTCTCGCCTTTTGCCATTTTGATTATAACAATCTAATGTATATTCGTATCCCATATTGTCTGAAGTAGATATTCTTTCTAACTTACTATTATCAACTTGCGTATAATAAATTGTTTCATGAAATTCCATCCAATAAATCGCCCCTGCTCCAATGATAATAGCAATTATTACTGTCAATATAATTGATATTTTCTCACTTACAGTTTCCATTTTTATTCCTCCTTAATGATATTTTTACTACCCAAATAAGTTGCCATAAAATAGGCTCCATAAATCACTCCCATTACTACTACTGTTCCAACAATAGATGGCAACAAATCTTTTTTACTTGCTACTCCTGCTAATGTCGAAAGTGCAAACTGAATGCCAAACACAGAATGAATAATAGCTAAAATAAGTGGAGTTCCAAAAAAGATTCCGATTTGTTTGAATAGTGCGCTATTAATCATTTTTTCATCACAACCTATTTTTCGCAAAATGGTATATCTTTGCTTATTGTCCGAACTATCTGTCAGTTGTTTCAAAGCTAAAATGGCTGAACTTGCAATCAAAAAGATTATTCCTAAATAAATCGCAACAAATGTAACCATTGTTACCAAACCTACACTTGCTTCTATAATAGAAATTTTACTCATACCATCTAATCGTAAGCCCTTTTCATAAAGAGTATTCAAAATAGTCGCCTCTTCTTTACTCGTAAAATTTTTTTCAATTTCCAATTTTTCTTCTTCTGTATTTGCATTATAATTAGCTGCTAAAAAATATCGTTCTGTCATTTCATTTGTTAAATTACAATTATCTGGCACCAAAATAATACCTGTATTCGTATGGCTTGTGGACATCACAATAAATCCACTTTTACATTCATTATATTTTGCTTTATATGTTTTTCCTGCAATTTCCAATGGATAATTTCCAGCTTTTAAAACTTCATTTCGGATTTGTTCTTGTGCTTCAAAATCACAAAGCATAATATATTCATCATCCTCTAGCTCATATTCTTCATTACCATACAATTTTGCAATTTTGTTATAATCAGAAACTCTCATTAGTTCTTCTGATGTGTCATACCTAAGATATGGAAATTTTGCCTTAAGGTCTCCTATTTTTTCTCCAAAAAACTTTTCCCAAGTCAAATTTGTATCTGTATACATTGGAACTTCTTGTACATCTTTTAGTAAATTCATATCAAATCCGTTACTTTCTAATGTTTTTTGTATTGACACTCTTGAATCCTGCCTTTGCATTTGTGTATAAATTTCTTCCTTGCCATTTCTTCCAACTGCTCTTTCTGGCAAATACGCAGCTTTATATAAATTAAGATCCACTGGCGTCATTTCCAATAAATCGCTTTGCATCGTATTTCTTAGGGCAAGTGCTGATGACAAAATTGTAATAGTCATAAAAAGCATTAAACAAATCACACTCATACTTACAACCATAGTATTTATTTTATTGTTGATTTGTCTTAAAACAAACATATTAGTATCTTTCAAATATGTTTGTTTCATGACTTGCACAATTTGCAAAATAAATCCTGATAGTGACCAAAACACTAAAACAGTTCCTACAATTCCCATTAAAATAACTTTTAACATTTTATCTGCTGTGCTTAGAGAATTAACATCAATGGTTACTTTCCAATATGCAAATCCCAATAAAATAGCTGCTGCCACAAAAACTAAAATCGATAAAATGGGATTTTTAAATTTCACAGTTTCGTTTTTCTTAGCACTGTTAAGCAAATTAATCAATTTATAACGTGAAATCGTAAGCGTATTAAAAAACATTACTGCCACATACATAATCGCAAAATATAGACAAGTTTTTATACAAGCGGCTTTTGAAAAAACGAACTCAAATTTGCTCAAATCTGCTTCAAACATTTTTGAAACTAAAATAGACATAAATTGTGAGCCAAAAATTCCAATAATCAACCCCACTACAAGCGAAATCATACCAACAAAAATTGTTTCCATCAGAATAATTTTTGAAATTTGCCTTCTTCCCATTCCTAAACTCATATAAATTCCAAATTCCTTTTTTCGTCGGTTAATCAAAAAACTATTAGCATAAACAATCAGTAGCCCCAAAACCACAGCCACAAACACAGAAACTATACCAAGCATTTCTATCATCAGTTGAATGATTTGCCTTTGTGAAGTCGAAACTTGCAACATTGCTTCTTGGCTGTCTAAGGAATTAAACAAATAAAAAATTGCAACTCCCAAAACCAATGTCAAAAAGTAAATGCCATAATCTTTAATACTTTTTTTCATATTTTGAATAGATAACTTAAATAACATCGCTCAAATCACCTCCAAGAAGTGTCTGCACTTCAATAATTTTCTCAAAAAATTGCTTTCTTGTGTCATTTCCTTTAATTAATTCATTGAAAATTTTGCCATCCCTTATAAATATAATTCTATTAGCATAACTTGCAGAAAAAGCGTCGTGTGTAACAACTAAAAAAGTTGTATCTAGTTTTTGATTTAAGTATTCAAACGTTTCTAATAGTTGTCTAGCTGCTTTACTATCTAACGCACCTGTTGGCTCATCTGCTAATACTAATTTGGGATTGGTAATAATCGCTCTTGCAGAGGAAACTCTTTGTTTTTGCCCTCCAGAAATTTGATATGGATATTTTCTCAAAATTTCTTGAATATTTAACTTTTTCGCAATGTCATTTACTCTTCTATCAATTTCCTTTGGATTTACATGCTGAATGGTTAGCGCAAGTGCAATATTTTCGTATGCTGTTAAAGTATCTAGCAAATTAAAATCTTGAAAAATAAATCCTAATTCTTCTCTTCTAAATTTGTTTAAA
>CATLEX010000002.1 GCA_949927455.1 uncultured Clostridia bacterium | reverse complement strand
TTATTAATTTATTTATTAAAAATTAATTCCAAAAAAATTTTTTATTCTTAAATCTTTTTATCTAATAAAAGACACGAGTAAAATTTGCTTTGCAAATTTTCCACGTTATTTCTTGCTCTTACTTACTAATTTTCTTGGTCCTTTTCTTGTACGAGCATTTGTTTTTGTTCTTTGTCCTCTTACTGGTAATCCTCTTCTATGTCTAATTCCTCTATAACATCCAATTTCCATAAGTCTTTTAATATTTAGCGCTACTTCTCTCCTTAAGTCTCCTTCTACTTTGTAATCTTCCATAGCTTTTCTTATTTTTGCTTCTTCTTCATCTGTTAAATCTTTTACTCTAGTATCTGGATTAATACCAGCATTTTTCAAGATTTTTTGTGAACTAGACAAACCAATACCATAAATATAAGTTAATCCTATTTCAATTCTTTTTTCTCTCGGTAAGTCAACTCCTGCTATACGAGCCATAAATTTTTACACCTCCATGTTTTTTATTATTAAAATAGCGTGAAAAATTTTGCTTTGCAAAATTTTGCTCGCTGTTTATAATAAATTTTATTTGTAATAAATCTTACTTATAAAATTTATTATAATATATATAAACACAAACATGAAATTAGATAAAACTATATTTTACCTAACAGCCGCTCCATATTTGTGTTAATATCTGTTTTAACCTTGTCTTTGTTTATGTTTTGGGTTTTCGCAAATTACTCTAATTCTACCTTTTCTTTTGATTACTTTGCATTTTTCACAAATTGGTTTTACTGATGGTCTTACTTTCATTTTCTTTCCTTCCCTTCTTTATAAATTTGCATTTATTCTAAAAACTATTTTGCTCTCCATGTAATTCTACCTTTGGTCAAATCATATGGAGATAATTCTAATTTTACTTTATCACCTGGAAGAATTTTGATGTAATTCATTCTTAATTTTCCAGAAATATGTGCTAGCACTTGATGTCCATTTTCTAATTCTACTTTAAAATTCGTATTTGGCAAAGTTTCAACAACAATTCCTTCCACTTCAATAACATCTTCTTTAGACAAGTTTTTTCCCTCCTAAATCAGCATTTCTACCGATTAATATCGCTAATTTTACCAATTAAGCTTTTATAGTATACAACATTTTTAAATAATTGTCAATACTTTTGGTTCTTTTTCTGTAATTAAAATTGTATTTTCATAGTGCGCAGCCAAACTTCCATCTTCGGTTACAATTGTCCATCCATCTTCCAATTGCAAAATTTCAGAACTTCCTTGAAGCACCATTGGCTCAACCGCAATTGTCATACCTTTTTCCAAACGTATTCCTTTACCTTTTTTTCCATAATTCGGAACACCAGGTTCTTCATGCATTTCTCTGCCAATACCATGTCCTTGAAATTCTTTCACAACTGAAAAGCCAAACTTACTTACATACTCATTAATTGCATAAGAAATATCTCCCACACGATTTCCCTCTTTGGCAAATTTAATTCCCTCAAAAAAAGCCTGTTTAGTCACTTCTACTAATTTTTTTGCCTCATCTGAGACATTTCCAACTAAATGTGTTCTCGCTGCATCTCCATGAAACCCATTTTTTAATACAACCAAATCAATACTAACAATATCGCCATCTTGTATGATTGTGTGCTTGCTTGGAATTCCATGAATGACCTCATCATTGATAGATATACATAACGTAGATGGAAAGTCTGGAATTCCTTTGATTCCACTTGGATAACCTTTTTGCGCAGGAATTCCACCTTTTGACTTGATAAATTCTTCTGCCATTTTATCTAAATCATAAGTAGATATTCCAACCTTAATATTTTGTTCTAGCATATCATGTGTCTGTGCTGTAATCTTGCATGCTTCCTTCATTAACTCAATTTCTCTATCTGATTTTATGCTAACCAATTTAAAATTCTCCTTTATCTATCTAATTCATCATCTTCTTGTTCTTTCACTTCTGCTTTAGCCATATCCACTCTACTTTGCTTACTTTGTTGCTTTGCTATTTGAATAGCTAACTTTTCTAGCCTTCTTTTTTCTTCTTCTTTCAACTTTATCTGTTCTTCTACAAGTCTTGGAACTTCCCCTTCCTTTTCTCGCATTTGACGCAAAGTCTCTTCGATCCTTCTATTTATCTCTTCTTTCGCAGCTGTAAGCTCCTGACTTTTTTGAAGTTCTTGAAGTTCTTGAAGTTTTTGATTATCTTGATTTAGAACAATTTGTTCTCTTTTTATAATATTTTGACTATTTCTTTCTGTTTGAAGTTGTCTTGCATGATTATACTCATCTCTACGTTTTCTTTCTTCCCACTTATCTTTCATAATAACCTTTCTCCTTTTCTTATGAATTTTAATATCTTATTATTAAAAAACCTATTTAATTTCTTTTAAAATATCTTCCACTACGTCTTTTCCTAGTCTGCCAGTTTTTTCACTAATTTCCTCTGTACGTAAAACACCTTTTTTGCTGTAAAACTCTACTAATGGTAATGTTTTTTCATCATAAATATCCAATCGATTTTGAATTGCTGCTTGATCTGCATCATCACCTCTTTGTACTAATTCGCTACCGCATTTATCACAAATTCCTTCTTTTTTAGGTGGATGCATTGTTAAATTATAAGTTGCCTTACATGCTTGATTACTGCAAACTCTTCGATTTAGAATTCTTGTTATAATTTCTTCTTTCGGACTTGTTAAATTAATCACTAAATCTACTTTTTTTCCTTTTTGTTGCAAAATTTCCTCTAATTTTTCTGCCTGTGCAAGATTTCGTGGAAAACCATCCAAAATCGCTCCTTCTTTTGCATCTGGCTCATTTAGTCTATCTACTACCATTGGTACTGTAATTTCATCTGGCACTAAATCGCCTTTTGCCATATATTTATTTGCTTCTATTCCTAAAGGTGTTTCCTCTTTTATATTTTTACGAAAAATATCTCCTGTAGAAATTTGTGGCCAGCCAAGATTTTCACTTAGCAAACCAGCAACAGTTCCTTTTCCTGTTCCTTGTGCTCCTAACATCAAAATAACCATAACAATACCTCCTTAATTAAAATTATAAATAAATTATCTAATATTACATACCTTATTTATAATTTTAAAGTATTTTGGGGTGAACAAAAGTCCACCCATACATTATTTATTTTTCAAGAAATCCTTTATAATGTTTCATGACTAATAATGATTCTAATTGTTGAATTGTCTCTAAGGCAACACCAACTACAATTAAGATTGAAGTTCCACCAAAAGATAAATTCAAATTTGAAAATCTAAGTAACATTGGCAAAATAGCAATAATACTTAAAAATACTGAACCAACACAAGTTAATTTATTTAACGTACCTTTTAAATAATCGGCAGTTGGTTTTCCAGCTCTAATCCCTGGAATAAATCCACCATTTTGTTTGATATTGGCTGCTACTTCATCTGGATTAAAGGTTGCATATGTGTAGAAAAATGTAAATCCTACAATCAACAAGAAATACACAATTGCATTTCCTAAAGAATAACCCCATCCAACACTAGAAGATGATGTTGCAATTGAAAATTTATATAGTCCAGCTAAAAATCCTGCACCACCTATTTTATCACTTGCAAAAATTTGAATAATCATTGCTGGAAATGTCATAAAACTACTTGCAAAAATAATTGGCATAACACCTGCCATAGCAAGTTTTAATGGAATATGTGTATTTTGTCCACCATACATTTTTCTGCCAACAACTTTTTTCGCATATTGTACAGGAACTCTTCTTTCTGCTTGTTGCACAAAAATAACTCCTGCAATCAATAAAATTGCACCAATCACAACAATCAATGCTGTAACAATTCCAACTGTACTAATTCCTGTTTCTGTCATAATTAAATTCCATATCTTTACAAGTCCAGATGGTAAGCTTGAAATAATACCTATAAAAATAATCATAGAAATACCATTTCCAACACCTTTACTTGTGATTTGTTCACCAAGCCACATAAGTATTGATGTTCCAGCAATTAATGCCACAACTATTACAGCTCCTGTTAAAAGTCCTGGATTAATAAATATATTAGAAGAACTATATGAAATATAAATTCCCAAACCTTCAATAAAAGCTAGAACCAAAGCTAAAGCTTTTGTGTATTTATTAACTTTAGCTCTTGAAGTTTCACCACCCTCCTTCATTAATTTTTCTAATGAAGGAATGATCATTGCTAACAATTGAATAACAATTGATGATGTAATATATGGCGTAATTGACATAGCAAAAATTGATAAATTTGAAAAAGCACCACCAGATATGGTATCAATTAAGCTAGCAAGTGATCCTGTGCTAGATGCCATTGACTCTGCTAGAGCAAAAGTATCAACACCAGGCACTGTTATATAACAGCCAAATCGAAATATAACAATTAATAATAATGTATACAATAAACGTTTACGTACGTCAGGTGTTTTAAAAGCATTTTTTATTGTTTTAAACATTTTTAAACCACCTCACACTTTCCACCAATTGCTTCTATTTTTTCTTGTGCTGATTTTGTAAATCTCTTTGCTTTGACATTTAACTTTTTGTCTAATTTCCCAGTTGCTAAAATAACAATTCCATCATTAGCTTTACTAATAATGCCATCTTTGATTAAAGTTTCAGCTGTCACATCAGTTGTTGTTGCTTTATTTAACATTGTTAATGTAACTTCTGTATATGTTTTAGCATTAAAGTTGTTAAATCCTCTTTTTGGTAATCTTCTATATAATGGTGTTTGACCTCCTTCAAAGCCTCTTCTTACACCACCACCTGATCTTGCTTTTTGTCCTTTTTGTCCTCTACCAGATGTTTTTCCCAAACCAGAGCTAATACCACGTCCAACTCTTTTCTTTGTTTTTGTTTTAACATTTGGATGTAAATTTCCTAGTTCCATTTTTGCACCTCCTTAAAATAAATTTATTCCATAAATTCATTTCATAAAATTTACTTTGTAAATTTTATCTTAAATAAATTCTGTTTGATAATCTTCTATTTCACAAGTATACATTTTACATATACTTTCCTAAACTATAAGTAAATTTTGCTGTACAAAATTCACTCTCTTTTCTAAGCATAATATAATTACGAGTAAATTTTGCTATGCAAAATTTCCACGTTTTTTTATTTCCTATAAAATTTCAGAAACTTTCTTTCCTCTTTTTCTTGCCACTTCTTCAACAGTTTGCATATTTGTCAATGCATTAATTGTTGCAAAAACAACATTTCTAGGATTTGTTGTTCCCAAAACTTTTGAATTAATATCTTTGTATCCTGCCAATTCCAATACAGGTCTTACACTACCACCAGCAATAATACCAGTACCTTCTGAGCCTGGTTTTAGCATAACTCTAGCACTACCGAATTTTCCAATATATTCATGAGGAATAGTTGTTCCAACAATTGGTACAGTAATTAAATTCTTTTTCGCTTCTTCTATTGCTTTTTTAATAGCATCTGGAACTTCTGCTGCTTTACCATTTCCAACACCAATTCTACCTGCTCCATCTCCAACAACAACAACAGCACTAAATCTAAAAGTTCTACCACCTTTAACAACTTTAGCAACTCTGTTAATCGCAACAACTTTCTCTTTTAATTCTTGGCTTATCTTTTCTTCTTCCACGCTTTCTTTCTCCTTTCCAATTAAAATTTTCACTTCATTCAAATTTTATTTACCTTCTTATGTAAATCGAGTAAATTCTGATTTCAAAAATTTCCACGATTTATTTCATAAGATTAAAATTTCAATCCAGCTTCACGTGCTGCTTCTGCAATTTCTTTTACAACACCATGATAAATATATCCACCTCTATCAAAAACAACTGTCTCTATATTTTTCTTAGCTGCTTTTTTCGCAATTGAAGTTCCAACTTCTTTTGCAGCTTCTTTATTCGCTTTTTTCGTGTTGATATCTTTATCTAAAGTTGAAACATAAACTAAAGTTTCACCTTTTGTGTCATCTATGATTTGAGCAATAATATTTTGATTTGTTCTACAAACAGCTAATCTTGGAACATCAGCAGTTCCACTTATTTTTGTACGTACCCTTTTATGTCTTCTTTGACGTTCAGTTTTTCTATCTGTTTTCGTAATCATAATAATCTCCTTTCTCAATTTTTATCTTTCAAATTTAGAATTTGAAGCAATTTTAAATTTTACTTTTTGCCTGCTTTACCTTCCTTACGTCTAATAACTTCATAATCATACTTAATACCTTTACCACGATAAACTTCTGGTGGTCTTTTCGTTCTAACAACAGCAGCTGTTTGACCAACTAACTCTTTATCAATTCCTTTTACAATAACCTCATTTTGACTTGGTACTTCAAAAGTAATTCCTTCTGGAGCATCCATTTCAACTGGGTGAGAATATCCTAAATTCATCACCAATTTATTTCCTTGCTTTTGAGCTCTGTATCCAACACCATTAATTTCTAATTTTTTCTCAAAACCGATTTACTGTTCCTTCAATCATGTTATTAATTAAAGTTCTTGTTAAACCATGTAAACTTCTGTTTTTTGGTTCATCATCTGGTCTTACTACTTTTAAAACTTTATCCTCTAAAGTTACTTTCATGTTTTCATGAATTTCTCTTTCTAAAGTTCCTTTTGGTCCTTTTACTGTAATATGTTGTCCGTCTAATTTAACTTCTACGTTGTCTGGTACAGTAATTGGTTTATTTCCTATTCTTGACATTTTATTTCTCCTTTCTTAGATTAATACTTAATTTAAGTATTTTTTCAGAATCTTATAATGATCATTTATTTTTTATATTAGCAAATATGCATCGAGTAAAATTTTCCACGCTTGGTTCTAATTTCTGTCTGCTTTCTAAGTAAACTACTGTTCAAATATATCTTACCAGATATATGCTAAAACCTCGCCGCCAATTCCTAACTCACGAGCTTTTTTATCTGTTATAATTCCTTTTGATGTAGAAATCAATGCAATACCCAAACCATTTAAAACCTTTGGCAATTCATCTTTATTGGCATAAATTCTCAAACCTGGTTTACTAATTCTTTTTAATCCGTCAATTACTCTTTTTCCATTCTCATCATATTTTAAAGCAATTCTTAAAATTCCTTGTGTTCCATCTTCTATTTCTTCAAAAGATTTAATATATCCTTCTTCTAACAAATTTTCAGCAATTGCTTTTTTCATTTTTGATGCTGGAACATCAACCGTTTTAAATTTATTTGTATTAGCATTTCTTATTCTTGTTAACATATCTGCAATTGGATCTGTTATATTCACGTTTTTTCCCTCCTTTATTTATTTTTAAATTTACCAACTTGCTTTTTTTACACCTGGTATTTCTCCCTTATGAGCTAATTCTCTAAAGCAAACACGGCAAATTCCAAATTTTCTAATATAGGCATGTGGTCTACCACAAATTCTACATCTATTATATTCTCTTGTCTTATATTTTTGCTCTTTGGCACATTTCACTTTTAATGATTTTTTAGCCATAGATTATTCTCCTTTCTGAAATCTTTTACACACGAAAAGGCATTCCTAATAAGCTTAATAATTCTTTTGCTTCTTCGTCAGTTTTAGCAGTTGTTACAAATATGATATCCATACCTCTTATTTTGTCAATTTTATCATATTCAATTTCTGGGAAAATTAATTGTTCTTTAATTCCCATTGAATAATTTCCTCTTCCATCAAATGAGTGATTTGATACTCCTCTAAAATCCCTTACTCTAGGCAATGCAACATTAAATAATTTTTGTGCAAAATCATACATTTTTCCTGCTCTTAATGTAACCTTACATCCGATTTTTGCTCCCTCTCTTAATTTAAAAGCAGCAATTGACTTTTTCGCTTTTGTTATTACTGGTTTTTGTCCAGTAATGATTGTCAAATCATTTATAGCATTATCTAAAGCTTTTGGATTATCCTTTGTCTCACCCAATCCAATATTAATTACTATCTTTTCCAATTTAGGAACTTGCATAATTGATGTATAATTAAATTTTTTCATTAAGGCTGGTACTACTTCTTTTTTATATTGTTCTTTAAGTACATCCATTGTCTTAAAATTCCTCCTTTCCAACTAATTATTTTATTCTCGCTCCGCATTTCTTACAAACACGTATTTTTTCACCTTTTTCTTCTCCATACCCAATTCTTGTTACTTTTCCACATTTTGGACAAATAACATTTGCTTTACTACTATCAATTGGACATTCAGCTGAAATAATTCCACCTTCTTCACCTTGTCTTCTTGGTTTTACATGTTTTTTTCTAACATTGACACCTTTTACAATAATTTTATTTTTTTTCGGAATTACTTCTAAAACTTCACCAGTAGCATCTTTGTCATTTCCTGACAAAATTTTAACATTATCACCTTTTTTTATTCTCAATTTATTCACCTCTAATTCTTTTTAGATTTTTGAAATGTTATCATTAATACAAAAAATTTTAACAAAATTTTTGCATCTTTAATCTCTAACCTTAACTAAGAGCTTAAAGAACTTCTGGAGCCAAAGATAATATCTTTAAATAATTTTTATCTCTTAACTCTCTTGCTACTGGACCAAAAATACGTGTTCCTTTTGGAGTTCCATCATCACGAATAATAACAGCAGCATTTTCATCAAATTTTACATAAGAACCATCAGCACGTCTAGCTCCCTTTTTCGTTCTAACAACGACAGCTTTTACAACTTCTCCCTTTTTAACAACGCCACCTGGTGTAGCAGATTTTACAGAAGCAACTATAATATCACCTATTTCAGCATATCTTCTATATGAACCACCCAAACATCTGATACACATAATTTCTTTTGCACCAGTATTATCAGCTACTTTTAATTTAGTCTGTTGTTGTACCATTTAAAGTTCCTCCTTCTTTTATTTTCTCTACAAATTTTAATCACATAGTAGTTTTTTCAATGTTTACAACTTTGCTCGTTACACTCACTCCATTGCATAAGTAATCTCTAATAAAGCAACTCATTACATTCGCTTGTTTTATAAGAGCTTACTTAATAACAGCTTTTTCTACTATTTCCACAAGTCTCCATCTTTTATCTTTTGATAAAGGTCTTGTTTCCATAACTTCAACTCTATCTCCTACCTTGCACTCATTATTTTCATCATGAGCTTTTAATTTATATGTTTTCTTTACAGTTTTCTTATAAATTGAATGTGTAACATTGTCTTCAACAGCCACTACAATCGTTTTATCCATTTTATCAGAAACAACTGTACCTATCATTGTTTTACGAAGATTTCTTTCTTCCTGTTTTTCCATTAGGATATGTCTCCTTTCTTAAATATTATTTAATTGTTCTTTAACTCTTTTTGTCTTAAAATTGTCTTTACTCTGGCAATTTCGCGTCGAACTTCTCGAATTCTCATCGGATTATCTAATCCATTTGTTGCTAAACTAAATCTTAATTTAAATAGTTCTGATTTTAACTCACTTAGTTCTTTTTCTAGCTCAGGTGAAGACATTTCATTTAATTTCTTATTCTTCATCTAAATCACCGCCTACTTCTCTTTTTACAAATTTTGTTTTTACAGGTAGTTTATGTCCTGCAAGTCTCAATGCTTCTCTTGCAATCTCTTCTGAAATACCAGCTAGTTCAAACATAACTCTTCCTGGTTTTACAACTGCTACCCAATATTCAGGAGCACCTTTACCTTTACCCATACGAGTTCCAATTGGTTTGCTTGTAATTGGCTTATCTGGAAATACTTTAATCCAAACTTTACCACCTCTTTTGATATAACGTGTCATAGCAATTCTGGCAGCTTCAATTTGGTTTGAAGTAATCCAACCAGCAGTTGTTGCTTGAAGTCCAAATTCACCTTCATTTACAACATTTCCTCTTGTTGCAACTCCTCTATTTCTACCTTTTTGCATTTTTCTAAACTTTGTTTTTTTAGGCATTAATGGCATTAGTCTCTACCTCCTTCTTTCGCTTCTTTTTTAGCTGGAAGGATTTCACCCTTATAAATCCAAACTTTTACACCTATTTTTCCATAAGTTGTATCAGCTTCAGCAAATCCATAATCAATGTCAGCTCTTAATGTTTGTAATGGAATGGTTCCATCTTTGTAAAATTCAGTTCTAGCCATATCTGCTCCACCTAATCTACCAGATACCGCAGTTTTAATACCTAAAGCACCTGCTTTCATAGATTTTTGCATACATTGTTTCATCGCTCTTCTGAATGAAATTCTTCTCTCCAATTGACCTGCTATATTTTCTGCAACCAATTGCGCATCAGTATCAATATTTTTTACCTCTACAATATTTAGATTAACTTGTTTATTAATCATTTTTTCTAACTCATTTTTTAATGCTTCTGAAAGATTTCCACCTTTTCCTATTACTAGACCTGGTTTTGCTGTGTAAACATTAATTTTTACACATTTTGCAGTTCTTTCAATTTCCATTTTTGAAATTCCGCTAACATATAATTTTTTCTTTATATATTTACGGATTTTATAATCCTCAACTAAGTAGTCACTGTAATTTTTTGAATCAGCATACCATTTTGAGTTCCAATCTCTAATTACACCAACTCTTATTCCATTTGGATGAACTTTTTGTCCCATGTTTTGTAACTCCTTTCTTTATTTACTCATTTCTCTTAAAACGATTGTTATATGACTCGTTCTCTTTCTAATTCTTACAGCAGAACCTTTTGCCGCAGGTCTTATTCTCTTTAACGTTGGACCTTGGTTAGCATAGATTTCTGCAACATATAATTTTTGTCTATCCATAAAGTGATTATTTTCAGCATTTGCAATTGCTGATTTTAGCAATTTCTCAAGTATTTCACTTGAAGCTTTAGGAGCAAACTTTAAAGTTGATAATGCTTCATCTACATTTTTACCCCTAATTAAATCAGCAACAATTTTTACTTTTCTACTTGAAATTCTAGCATATTTTAAAATAGCTTTTGCTTCTATGCTATCTACTTCGTTCTCCATTGCCTTTTCTTCCACGGTTTATACCTCCTCTTTTAAAATTTAGAATCTATTATTTTTTCGTTTTCTTATCTCCTGCGTGTCCCTTAAATGTTCTTGTTGGAGCAAATTCTCCTAATTTATGTCCAACCATTTCTTCAGAAATATAAATAGGAACATGTTTTCTTCCATCATGAACAGCAATTGTATGACCGATCATTTGTGGATAAATGGTAGAAGCTCTTGACCATGTCTTTAATACTTCTTTTTTACCTGATTCATTCATATTTTCTACTCTCTTAATTAATTCAGGTGCTACAAATGGTTTCTTTTTACTACTTCTTGACATAAAAATTTCTCTCCTTTCCTATTTTCTTCTCTTAACGATAAATTTGTTTGATTGTTTCTTTTTATTTCTTGTCTTGTATCCCATAGCTGGTTTACCCCAAGGAGTTAATGGTCCTGGTCTACCAACTGGCGCTCTACCTTCACCACCACCATGAGGGTGATCATTTGGGTTCATAACAGAACCTCTAACTGTTGGTCTAATTCCCATATGTCTTTTTCTACCAGCTTTACCTAATTTAATATTTTCATGATCGCTATTTCCAATTGTTCCAATAGTTGCTCTACATTTCACACTAATTAATCTCATTTCTCCTGATGGAAGTCTAACATGCGCATATGCTCCTTCTTTCGCCATAAGTTGTGCTTCTTGCCCAGCAGAACGAACTAACTTTCCACCTTGCCCTGGATTTAATTCAATATTATGGATCATCGTACCAACTGGAATACTTGAAATTGGCATACTATTACCTGGCTTAATATCAACATTTTCACCAGAAACAACTTTATCACCATCTGTTAATTTTTCTGGTGCTAAAATATAACTTTTCGTTCCATCTTCATATTGGATTAATGCAATATTGGCACTTCTGTTTGGATCATATTCGATACCAATTACAGTAGCAATCATATCATCTTTTCTTCTCTTAAAATCAATAATTCTATACTTTTGTCTGTTTCCACCACCTTGATGTCTTACTGTAATTCTACCATAAGAATTTCTACCAGCATTTTTTTTCTTTTTTGCAAGTAAAGATTTCTCAGGTGTTTTTTTTGTTACTTCTTCAAATGTTGAAGTCGTCATATTTCTTCTTGATGGTGTATATGGTCTATAATGTTTAATTCCCATTTTTCTTATCTCCTTTTATTTAATTTATTTTCCTAGTTTATTCTAGATATTCTTTTAAAATCAAGCATTAAATGCATCAATTGAGTCTTTATATTTCTTAGAAACCTTCACTTCTTTTCCACCTTTGCCAAGATACTTAATATCTCCTGCTGCTGTGTCAATTGTTACAATTGCTTTTTTCCAATCAGAAGTCATGCCTCTATGAACACCAACTCTTTTTGCTTTTCCTTTTACAGTCATTGTATTCACATTTAATACTTTTACATCAAACAATTTTTCAACTGCATTTCTAATTTCAACTTTTGTTGCTTTTTTAGCAACTTTGAAAGTGTACTTTCCTTCTTGCATATCCATATTACTTTTTTCCGTAATAATTGGCTTTATAACAATATCTTCTGCTACCATTTAAGCATACACCTCCTCTAATTTCTTCACACTATCTACTGTTAACACTAATTTTTTATATTTTAATAAATCAAACACATTAATCGTAGCCACTGAACTTGTTCTCACACCTTCTAAATTTCTAGCTGATTTCTGAACTTTTTCATCTCCAGTTGGTAACATAATTAACGCTTTTTCTTCTACCTTTAAATTTTTCATAGCAGTTGCCATTTGTTTTGTTTTAATTTCTTTAAAATCAAATTTATCAACAACTACTAAATTATTTTCTAAAACTTTTGAACTTAAAATAGATTTAATCGCCAATCTTTTTTCTTTTTTATTGACTCTATATTTATAAGAACGTGGTTTTGGTCCTAATGCAATACCACCTTTAATCCATTGTGGCGCACGAATAGAACCTTGTCTTGCACGACCAGTACCTTTTTGTCTCCATGGTTTTTTACCACCGCCTCTAACTTCGCTTCTTGTTTTTGTACTTTGCGTACCTTGTCTTTGATTAGCTAAATAATTTACTAGAACACTGTGTACAACAGCTTCATTTGGTTCAATCCCAAATACTTCTTCTTTTAACTCTAAATCACTAACCTTTTTACCTTCTACGTTATATACTTCTACTTTAGGCATTTTGTTTTCCTCCTTCCTTTCTATTTACTTCTCTTTACACTATCATTTATTTTTAATATGCTACCTTTGTTTCCAGGAACACTTCCCTTTACTAAAATAGCATTTTTATCTAAATCTACTCTTATAATAGCAAGATTTTGAATGGTAACAGTATCAACACCCATATGTCCTGGTAATTTTTTTCCTTTGAAAACTCTACCTGGTGTTGATGTTGGTCCCATTGAACCTGGTCTTCTATGATACATAGAACCATGTCCCATTGGTCCTCTTGATTGTCCATGACGTTTAATTACACCTTGGAACCCTTTTCCTTTTGTAATACCTTGAATGTCTACTGTTTCACCAGCTTCAAAAGTATCCACTTTAATTTCATCCCCTACTTTTAGAGTAGAAACATCATCTAATCTAAATTCTCTTAGGTGCTTTGTTGGTTTCACACTTGCTTTTGAAAAATGTCCTTTACTTGGTTTATTAACCTTAATTTCTTTTACTTCTCCAAAACCTAATTGAACAGCATCATATCCATCTGTTTCAACAGTTTTAATTTGAACAACTGAACATGGTCCACATTCAATTACTGTTACTGGAATGACAGAACCATTTTCATCAAATATTTGAGTCATACCAACTTTTTTTCCTATTATTGCTTTTTTCATTTTCTTTCCTCCTAACTATTGGCTGGTTTTTTCCAGCATGGTCATTTTTAATGTTTGCAGCTTCGCTACAGCATTTGTATAATTTCAGAAAGCTGTAGTAGCTTTTCTAAGGATTATAACTTCACTAGCATTTCGTTTCACTTTCAATTAAGTTAAAATAAGTTAAAACTTAATTTCGATATCAACACCTGCTGGTAACTCTAATTTCGTCAAGTTATCAACAGTTTTTTGCGTTGGGTAAAGAATATCTATCACTCTTTTATGTGTTCTCATTTCAAATTGCTCTCTAGAATCTTTATGCTTATGTGGAGAACGCAAAATTGTGATAATTTCTTTCTCTGTTGGAAGTGGAATAGGACCTGAAACTTTAGCTCCTGTTCTCTTAGCAGTTTCTACTATCTTTTCAGCAGACTGATCTAAAACAACATAATCATAAGCTTTTAATCTAATTCTAATTTTGTCACTTCCTACTGTGTTTGATGTTGCCATTTTTTTACCTCCTTTTTATTTTTCACGCTTTTCATAAGATACGATTAACGGCAAGTTATTAACGTTACCAGGTGTTTCATTTTATACCTCTTAAAATCCAAGTCTTTTACTGCTTTTTACGTAAAATTCCTTGGATAAGTTTGCAGAAAGCAATTTTACTTTCTAAAAAATAACGTTTAATCAAACTTATCGCCTGGTCTAAGCCATGACATACTCTGCAAGAGTTCCCTCCGATAAGTAATACAACTTACTTACGTAGCCACATCTTGCTTCATCGCAAATCTACACGCTAAGTAGTATTATACAGCTATTTCCAAGATTTGTCAATAGATTTTCTATTTTTTTTATGATTTGTATTTTTATTTTTAACATTTGTATATTCCTCCTTTACAAAAAAATTTTTTATTGTTATAATTAAAAAATAATTGGGAGGTTAAAATGGAGAATTCAAATGAAAAAGAAATATTAAAAGCACAAAAAAAGAACCAAAAATTATACCAATTTTATAAAATGGTTTCTTGGGATTTGCTTTTCTATTATGCAATCGTATTTTTGTTTTTAACACAAACAAAAAGCTTCTCAACATCTCAATACATTTTTGCAGAAGCATTCTATCCATTATTCAAAATTATTTCACAAATTCCATGTACCATTTTGGTTCAAAAAATTGGTAAAAAAAATAGTTTAATCATTGGTAATTTATTTTTATTTACTTTTGTATTACTTGTAATGGGGTTAACTTCTGTTACAGAATACATTATCGCTAATTTTATTTGTGCCATTGCCTTTACAACCAAATCACTCGCCGAACCTAATCTACTATATGATTCAATTGAGAATTCAGAAAATAAACGAACCATATTTTCTAAAATTGACGGAAAAGGCTCTTCTTTATATTACTATTTAAACGCAATAACAGCAGCAATTTCAGGTTTTCTGTTTGTGGCAAATCCTTATATACCATTGATTCTTAGCTTAATTTTTACTTTTATTGCCATTATTTTGTCTTACAAATTCACAGAAATACAAACACCAACGCAACCTCATACATCTCAAGCAAAGTCTTCTTTTTCTGCTGAATTAAAAAATTACATAAAAGATTTAAAACAAGCCTTTCGTTTTATTTTAAAATCAAAACGATTACGAGCTTTAATTTTATTTAATGCCATATTTGTTAGCTTTATTGTTATGATAGACACTCTTCGTCGTAGTGTTTTAACAGAATTAAATGTGCCAAATGAATATTTTGGAATTATTTTTGCACTTTATGGATTACTCTCTGGATTTTTCTCAACTTCTGCAACAAAAATCCATAAAGCACATGGAAACCATACTTTAGGTTTCTTAAGTGCAACTTACTGCCTATCTGTTATATTGACAGGACTTACTGCCATTTTAACAGGTTTGCCACCTTTTTTATTGTATTTTTTAGTACTTACTTTATTTGCAATAAATTATGTTATTCCAGCCCCTTATTACACACTCATTAAGCAATACTTAGGCAGTTTTGCAACAAGCACTTTGCGAACGCAAATTACCTCTGCCAACCTTTTTTTAGAAAGTTTAACACGTACTTTTGTCGCATTTTTAGTATCTTTCTTAACAAACAATATTTCTAGTGCTTTATCCACATTTATTTTAGGCATTTTATTTACTATTATTTTACTTATCATTTTGTCTTATATGAAATCACGTGTTGGATTAAAACCAGAAGAATATCCAAACTCAGATATTAAATTTAATGAACTATATTAACAGAAACAAAAACGCCCAAATACGAAGTCTTTTCTTCGCACTTAGGCGTTTTAATCTATATATAAAGGTATATATAACTATATTATTCAAAAGTATGCAACTACGTTCCACTTCCTTGCATAAGATATCTGTAAATCGGCAAAGACTTAAACATCTATCTTAATTAAACAACTTCTTCTGTTGTTCCATTCATTTCATTTACTTCTGCTTCTTCTTTATTCACAATTTCTAAACTTGCAATAGAAACCTCATAAGCAACTCTTTCTTCTACTGTTCCATCTTCATGTTTTTTCTCATAAATTCTACTTTGCACTCTACCTGTTAAACTCACTTCTGTTCCTACTTCCATATTTTCACAAAATCTTGCGTTACGTCCCCATGCAATACATGGAATATAATCTGATTTATTATAAGCTCTATTTACAGCCAATAAAATATCTGCAATTTCTCTTCCAAATGGTGTTTGTCTGTAAATCGGTTTTTTACAAATATATCCTACTAATTTGACTTCATTTGATACCTCGTCTTTACTCTGTTCTAAATCTACTGCCTTAATTTCTTTGGCAAAAACTGTTAGTATTAATTTATTTTTCTCATTTTCGTAATTATTATAAGATCTAAATTGTCCTTCCACCCTAAGCATTGTTCCTAACTCTAAATTAATACTTGTAAGCAATCTCTCTGATACAGTTATTGGAATAATATCAACTGTTGAACTCAATCTTACAACTTCTAAATTAAATATGTAAAATTTCTCTCCATAAATTTCGTGGCTGTATCTTTTTTCGCTCGCAACCTTTCCAACCAACACTAAGTGGTTGTTTTCTAAATAATTTGTATTCAATTTAAATTCCTCCTTAATTTCATCTAACGTATTTCATATATGCTATTTTTCGATTTTAATTTTCATTCTTAACTATATTATAGCACACTTTTTTTTGTTTGTCTACATAAAATTTGAATTTTTTGAAAATTTTTACATTTTTTTGTTTTTTTGTTAGAAGTTTTTATTGATTTTATCAATACTCTATTCCTTTTTACTTATGTCAAATAATTATTTCGTCCCTTTTTATGTCTTCTAAAACAAGTTTTTTAAATTGTTTTCCTCTTTCTTGAAAATTCTTGAAATATCCATAACTTGAAGCAGCTGGTGATAAAACACAAATTGTATTTTTCTGTGTTACCTGTTTTGCAATTTTAACAGCTTCTTGCAAATTTTCTACCATAAATACTCTTTTATTGGCTACATTTTTCAAAGCATGATAAATAAACTCACCTGTTTTCGGCAAACAAATAATGTTTTCTACGTCAGAATTTTTCAAAAATTCTTCCAATTCATTTTGACTTACTCCTCTATCTTTTCCACCTACAATAATTGTATTAACTTTTTGTAATGCTTTTACTGTATTGATTGTTGCTTCTGGTATTGTTGCAATTGAATCATTATAATATTCTACTAAATTTACTTCTCCAACAAACTCCATTCTATGTTCCAATGCTTCAAAATTTTTAATTGTTTCAATTGCCTTTTCAAAATTCAAATTCATAATGTCACATACCGCAAATACAAACATAATATTATTCATATTATGCATTCCTTTTAGTCTTAGCGTAGTATCCAAATCCATAACATATTTATCTTTACAATATATGCCGTTTTCTTTCCTATATACTACATTTTTCATATCTGAAGTTTCCTGCAATGTAACAGCATAGTCTGTTTTTCTAACAGGATGTTTTTGAATCATAAAATTGTCAGCATTATAAATGAAAAAATCCTCTTCCTTTTGGAACTTTGCTACATTAAATTTGGCATTAACATATTCTTCAAAAGAAACATAAAAATCAAGATGTTCTGGATATAAGTTCAACAAAACAGCTATATTAGGTGAGTTTTTCACATATTGCAAAGCATGTGAAGAAAGTTCCAAAACAACAATACTATCTTTTTTTAATTTTTCAATATTATCAAATATTGGCTCTCCAATATTTCCAAGCAAAAAAGCATCTTTTCCTTGGTCTTTTAAAACCTTATTCATTAAACTACTTGTTGTACTTTTTCCTTTTGTTCCAGTAATTCCTATTGTAAATACGTCTACAAATTCTAATAGTAGTTGCAATTGACTAGTAATTTTATTCTCAAATTTCGAAATATCAATATTTTTAAAAGAAATACCTGGAGTTTTTACAATCAAATCATACTTTTCTATGCCATTTAAATAATTTTTGCCCATACTTAATTCTAAATTTATATCTTCTATAAATTCTGCATATTTTTCTAACAAATCTGTACTTTTATCTGCCATAAACAATTTTTTTTCTGGAAAATTTCTTCGTAAAAAATCATAAGTTGACTTTCCTTCCAATCCAGCTCCCAAAATTAATATGCTTTTCTCTTTCAAAAATTCCAATAATTTATTTAACATTGAAAACTCCTCTTTACTTGTCTATTCAAAAATCTTCTTTCTTAATATTTTGTCAAATTCTCTTGGCAAATTATGATTTTCATTATAATAATGTAATAAATCATAATCCATCAATTCAAAATTATCTTTGTAATATTGTAACAAAAATGGTAACTTTTCATTCATGTTTTGAATTGTTTTTGAAATAGCTACTCGTACTTCTTCATATGTTCCAACACATTCAAACGGTTTGTTTTCACTATATCCACAAAGTTCCACAAATGTTTTTAGTAAATCTTCTTTTTCAAATAAATCTTCACCAAAAATATGAACTAATTTCTCTTTATATAAAAATGGACTTAAAATAATATAAGGAAACAAGCATTTTGCGCAATTACAGCACCATTTCCATGGTTTACTTTTACTACCAACATTGCAACTCTTAAAAACATCATGATATTGTTCTTGCTTAGAAAATAATTTTGCAATTTGAAGTTCACTAATAGGACGCAAAAAACTAAAATATTCTGGTCCATTTGAGCAGATATAATTTTTCACATATTTTCGAAAATCATTTTCAAATTCAATTGTTTTAGAATATTGATGATTAATATTTTCTCCTTTAATATTAGACTCATTTGCACTATCTTCATTTGATAAAACAATATACTTCTTTCCAAATATTGTTGCTGTAAAATAAGTAAGAAATGCAACCATAGCTGAAAATGGCGTATGCCCATTCAAAAACCCTTTTTTATTTAATTCAATCAAGTTTGAATCGATTTTACGCTTAACTTCCATTATCTCACATTCTTGTAACCCCGCTATTTCCGCACACTTTTGCGATACTTTCTCTAAATTTATACGAAAACCATATCGTTTGTATGGTGTTTCTTTTAATAATTCTAATGTAACATTCGAATCTTTTCCTCCACCAATAGGCACCACGCAATCATTTAATGGATAATCTAATTTTTTAGGTTCTAGCCTTTCACCTTCTGTTATAATTCTCACAAAATTATCTTGTGTTTCTTGAATGCCATTTATATAGCGAAATTCACCAAGTCCTAGATAAATTAATTTTTGGTACCATGCAATCTGTTCTTGATTTAATTTTCCACATTTTACATCAAAAATTTGACTGCAAGTCAATTTATAATAGCTAATGGCTTCTACCATTCCTAAATTAAATACAATATTTTTTACTACATCAGTATACAAACTATATATTTGAAAATCCTTTTTAGCTACCACTAAAACTGGATTAAAGTTTGCCAAATTTTCTATTTCAAATTCATATTTTAAATAAATATTTTCATTGTCTTCCGTAATTTGATAATTTTTATAAATAAAACGCTTATATTTTTCTCTTAAAACCTTATATTCCATCAATCCATTTCCCCCTTTAAATAGGTTTTATGATGTTCACTTATAATATCAAACATTCGTTCTTTTGTCAATATTTATTTTTGCTTTTTATTGGATTTTTATACAAAATATTTTAGAGCAGACTAAAAAAAGTCTGCTCCGCAATTTATGAAGCATTATCCTTATGACTATATTTTAACTTTGTTGCCATTCCACCTCGAATATGCCTTTCCGCTTTATTTTCATCCAACACTTTTCGGACATCCATTGCTAAGGTGTAATTAATGTTGAGTAAACGTTGACTTACATCTTTATGTACTGTACTTTTGCTTATTCCGAATTTTTTTGCTGCTCCACGTACTGTGTCCTTTGTATCTATTATATATTGAGCAAGCTTAATTGCTCTTTCTTCGATTGACATTCCCTTCATTCTGATAACCCCCAAACAAATACATTTGCTTAATTGTATTCGTCTAAAGGTTGTATTAGAACAACTTACTTTAACCTAACAAACATTTTCTTAATCTTTCCAATTCCTTTTTAACCAAAACCTTATCCCCTAGTTTATCTCCATATACAATTCCATAATAATGAACAATTTTTAGGTAAAAATTGTTTATTCTATGCTCAAAATTCTCATCATAATTTACATGATATAAATCCACTAACTTATCATAAAAATCTCTACCACACAAATATGCCCATTCAAAATCAAAAACTGGGTCAAAAATTCTTGCATCTCCAAAATCAATAATTCCTATTCCCTTGTCTGTAATTAAAATATGATTCTCTGATAAATCTCCATGAATAACTGTGGGCCTATAATTTACCATTTTTCCATCTTTGAAATAATTTTCAAATAAATCTCTGGTAGCTTGCTTTTCCTCTTCAGTAAAATAGCCGAAAGCATACCTTTTTAAACTCTTCATATCTCATTTGATAATTAGAAATTGGCTCAACATAGTCTAAATCAAATTTATTAATATCTATTGAATGAAGTGTATTTAAAAAGATACTCATATTTTTTAGCAAACTTTCTTTTGCCTTATTATTCAACTTTTCAAAAACATCTTTTCTCAAAAATTCTCCTCTAATCATCTTATAACCAACAAATGGTCCATCTTTAAAATCGCTAAAAATATATTTTGGCACTTGTATAGTACTTGGTAAATTTTGTATCAAATATTCTAATATCTGACACTCCATTTTCAATACTCTATAACTTTCTTGATTTCTAGAAAATCTAAACAAATACTCATCATCAACTTTAACAGCATAATTACACCAGCCAGAAATATCTTCAACAAACTTACCATTTTTAAACTGTGGATATTTTTGAATAATTTTATTTTTAGCTGGCTCCAAACTCGTTATAAATTTCATGTTTTCCTCACTCATAATACGATTACTGCCTCCCATACTCATCTAAAAAATGAACCGTTTTTCCACCTTTTCGATAGGAAATTAAAGTATCCAAATTGACATTTTGACTACTTCTGAAAATGTTAATATCAATATTTTCATATTTTTTCCTAAGTTCTTTAATCAGTGCCTTTACTTCCTCTCGCTTTGAACTTCCATCTTGATTTTCACAGGCTGTATAATGCTCTGTAAAGCGACAAGCACACTGAATAAACTCCAGTCCATTTCGCTTTGCCCAACGAATAATATTTTCTTCTTTCACATAATATAGCGGACGAATTAGCTCCATTCCTGGATGTGATGTACTACAAACTTTTGGCATCATAGTTTGCATTTGCGCACCATACAGCATTCCCATCAAAGTTGTTTCAATCACATCATCAAAATGATGCCCTAACGCAATTTTATTACACCCAAATTCTTTTGCTTTTTCATATAAATAACCTCTTCGCATGCGCGCACATAAATAACAAGGATGATCTTCAATATTCACCACACGATTAAAAATATCTGTCTCAAATATGGTAATTGGAATATTTAAAATTTTTGCATTTTCAATAATCTTCTGCTGGTTTGCTTCATTATAACCTGGATTCATCACCAAAAATACAAGCTCAAAATTCATTCTACGATGTTTCTTTAATTCTTGAAAACACTTCGCCATTAGCATCGAATCTTTTCCACCAGAAATACAAACAGCAATTTTATCGCCATCTGCAATCATTTCAAACTCCTTTATTCCTTTCACAAATTTCGTCCAAATCTTATTTCGATAAGTCGTTATCAAACTTTTTTCAATTTCTTCATATTTTTCCATTAACTTTAAACCTGCTTTATTAAATCTTTTACAACTTCTCCAGCTATTATCAAACCTGCCACAGATGGCACAAAAGAAACACTTCCGTGGAATTTTCTTCCCAGTTTTAATTGGCTCCTCTTTTGAATATACCACCTTTAAGTTATCAATATTTCTTGTTTTCAACTCTTTTCGCATCACTTTTGCAAGCGGGCAAACTGAAGTTTTATAAATATCAGCCACTTCAAACTTTGTTGGATCCAACTTATTGCCAGTTCCCATACATGAAATAATCGGAATATTCATTTTTTTTGCCCTTACTACCAATTCTACTTTTGCAGCCACTGTGTCAACACAATCTACAACATAGTCCATTGTTTCCTCTAAAATTTGTGGACTATCTGGCAAGAAAAAACTTTGCAATGCTTCCACTTTTGCTTCTGGATAAATTTCTAAAATTCGCTTTTGAGAAACTTGTACCTTTGGCAATCCAAGCGTCCCAGTAGTTGCAATAATTTGTCTGTTTAAATTCGTAACATCGACTGTATCATAATCAACCAATACAAAATTGCCAATTCCAGCTCTTGCTAAACCTTCCACTACATATGAACCAACTCCACCAAGCCCAAAAACAGCAACTTTTGCTTTATGTAGGCTTTGCAAGTTCTCTTTTCCAATTAAATCTTCTGTTCTTGAAAATTGATTTTGCATGATTTCTCCTTTTTTGAAAATTATAACATAATTTTCTCTTTATAGCAAATTTTTTCTAGAACAAAAAAGACAGTATAAAATACTGCCTTTTACTTCACCTCAAACCCTGCTTCTTCAATCACTTTCTTAATTTCGCTGTCTTGAATTTCTTTCGTACTCTCAATGATCGCATTTTTATTCTCCAAGCTTACTTCCACTTTTGTTACACCTTCTATGCTACCTAGTGCCTTTTCCACACTCATTTTGCAATGATTACATTGCATTCCTTCAATCAAAATTGTTTTTTTCATTATGCTTTCCTCCTTTTTTATTTCATATTTTGGATTGATGTGTGCATCTATCCCTATTTTTTTACTTTTGAATTTTCGTAATCTAAGCGCATTTATTACAACACAAACAGAGCTTAAGCTCATTGCAGCTGCCCCAAGCATTGGATTTAACTTCCATCCAAAATTCAAATAAAATACACCTGCCGCAATCGGAATTCCAATCACATTATAAAAAAACGCCCAAAACAAATTCATTTTTATATTACGTATCACAGCTTTACTCAAATCAATTGCAATTACTACATCTAGCAAGCTATTTTTCATCAAAACACAATCAGCACTTTCAATTGCAATATCTGTTCCGTTACCTATCGCAAGCCCCACATCAGCTCTCACAAGAGCAGGACTATCATTAATACCATCTCCTACAAATGCCACTTTCTTACCATTCTTCTGCAATTTTTCCACTTCTTTTTCCTTATCCTGTGGTAAAACTTCGGAAATTACTTGATTAATTCCAAGTTCTTTTCCAATTGCATTTGCTACTAACTGATTATCACCAGTCAGCATAACTATTTCTATCTTTTTTTTCTGCAGAGTCTGAATTGCTACCAAACTATCACTCTTTACTTCATCTGAAATTTCAATGGCGCCAAGTATTTCTTCTTTATTTCCAACAAAAATTACTGTTCGCTCCTCATGAAGTTTTCTACTTATTTCTTTTATATCAATCTTATTTTCCTTCATAAAAGAGGTGTTTCCAGCAAAATACTCTTCGCCTTCAATCTTCCCCTGAACACCTCTCCCAAGTATATTCGAAAAATCTACAACTTTTAATAATTCAATGTTTTCTAACTTAGCTTTTTCAAGCACTGCTTGTGCCAATGGATGTTCCGAATTCTGTTCTAAACTTGCTACAATTTGCAATAATTTTCTTTCTTTTATCTGACTAACCATTCCTACAACTTTTGGCTTTCCGTCTAGTAATTGTTCCTGTTTTGTCAAGCACAACTGTATCTACCAAATGCAAATTTTCTAGACTTTCTGCCGATTTTACCAAAATTCCATTTTCTGCTGCTTTTCCAGTCCCAACCATAATCGCAACAGGTGTCGCAAGCCCTAAAGCACATGGACATGAGATTACCAAAACCGCAATTCCTATACTTAGCGCAAATTCAAAACTTTGCCCTTGCAAAATCCAAAAAATACAAGCAAGCACAGCAATCATAATCACAACTGGTACAAATACACCACTTACTTTATCTGCAATTCTTGCAATTGGCGCTTTCGAATTTCCAGCCTCTTCTACTAATTTAATAATTTGTGCAAGTGTCGTATCTTTCCCAACTTTTGTCACTTTCATTTTGAAAAATCCATTTTTATTCATAGTTCCTGAAACAACTGCATCACCAACTGATTTCTCCACAGGAATACTCTCACCTGTAATACTAGATTGGTCAATCCAAGTGTTTCCTTCTACAATCGTTCCATCTACTGGAATGCCACCACCAGGTTTTATAATCACAATATCACCAATTGCAATTTCTTCTACTTCAACCTGAACTTCTTTTCCTTCTCTTAAAACAATTGCCGTTTTTGGTGCCAAATCAATTAATTTACGAATAGCATCACTTGTCTTCCCTTTGGACTTTGTTTCTAAATATTTTCCAACTGTAATCAAAGTTAAGATTGTTCCAGCTGATTCAAAATACAAATCCATGGAAAATTTCTGAACTATATCTATTTTTTCATGCCCCAATCCATAACCAATTTGAAAAATGGCATAAATTCCATAGACAATAGCAGCAGTACTACCAATTGCAATTAGAGAATCCATATTAGGACTTTTTTTAAACAGTCGTTTAAACCCTATAATAAAATAATTTCGGTTCAGATACATAATTGGTAAAACCAATAAAAACTGCGTAAATCCAAAAGCAAGTGCATTTTCTGCACCATGAAACATACGATTTATAACTTGCGGAATTGGCAAACCAAACCATTCATAAAACATATGATACATGGCAATATACATAAGTGGTATCCAAAAAACAATAGACAAAATTAGCCTTTGCTTCATTGCTTTTATATTTTCATCTTCGCTTGGAATTTTTGCTTTTTTCATTTGTTCAGAAACATCACTCATAATTGCTCCGTAACCAGCGTCAACAACAGCTTTTATAATAGCTTCATTATCTAAACAATTCTCATCATATTGAGCAACCATATTATTTCCAATTAAATTAACATTAACACTTTGCACTCCACTTAGCTTTTTAACTGCTTTTTCCACATGCGTTTGACAACTGCTGCAAGTCATACCTTGAATATCAAATTTGACTTTCTTCATAAAACTCCTTTCTATTGTAATTTTTTTATAATTTTCATTACATCATCTAATATATCTATTTTTCCATCTTGCACATCTTGTTTCACACAGGTTTTCAAATGAGTTTCTAAGATCTGATTTCCTAAACTTTTTAATGCTTGACTTGCTGCTATAATTTGAATTAAAACATCATCACAATAACGGTCTTCTGCTATCATCTGATTAATTCCTTTAATTTGACCTTCTATAATATTTAATCTTTTACTCAAATTCTTTTTGATTTCTTCACTCCTATATGTTAATCTTCTTTGATTACTACCCATTCTATCACATTTATTACATTTCATTTTATTACCTCTAGTAAATTATATACCCCCTATGGGTATTTGTCAATAAAAAATAGCTAAAATAATTTCTCATTTTAGCTATTCTTTATTATTTATGATTAGTGGAAATCAAAATGGTTTCTATCAATAAAACAATTACCATGATCAAAATTGCTATAAAAGAAATTATTGGTTTTGCCAATATTGTGATTAACAAAATAAATCCAAAAATCACAAATGTATACCCCAACATTCTCACCACTATTTTATAGCTACTTTCGCTCTTTGGTACTGGATGTATCATTCCTTTCATTTGTTCGTAACTCATTTTGGGTAAGTAATTTCCTATCAGCACCCACAAAATTCCTATTACTAACATAATCCATTTTCTCACATCAACTTCATTTCCTAAAGCTACGCTAATCGTTATTACTGAAACAACAACACTTAAAACTGGGACAATCCATTTCACAATAGCAACAAATTTAGGTTTACTATTTTCTTGGCTTCCCCTCCAATCACAAATCACACAACAAAATATTTGCAAGATTGTCATTAAAACTGGAATAGCAAATAATGCAAAATTCTTTGATGAATAACGATCTACTTCATTATTTATATTAAAATGAATTGGTATTATTTCTGGCATTTTTTGATAAAAAACTGTCCCAAATAAAATTGGCAACAAACAAACTATAACCGTTAAACTTAATATTTTCCAATCAATCTTTTTCATTTTTTGTACCTCCTAATCCATAAATCCAAGTCAATACATCTTCAAACACAGATGTATTGAGTTCATAAAAAATAAAATTTTTGTACTTATTTTCACTTATCAAATCAGCTTTTTTTAGTTGTGACAAATGATACGAGACAGTAGCATTTGTTAAATTAAATCTTTCAGCAATTTCTCCAGCTGATTTTTTTTCTATTTTAAGCATTTCTAAAATGTCTCTTCTGACAGGATCTGAAATTGCTTTTAATGTTTCTGACATTCCCATTATATCACTCCTTTCGTGTTATAAAATTTGTACTATAATTTCGTATAAGATATCCATAACTCGCTCCACTCGAGCAGCTATCTTAATTCATTTTTGGTGTTTAGAAATATTTCTAAATAGATTATAACATTTTCTGCAAACATTGTCAATATCTATTTAGATTTTTTTCTAAATATTGAATAAAAAACTAGAAATCAGCTTTAAGCCAATTTCTAGTTTCAATATAATCACAAAATTTTATTTCATTTTCTCATCTAGCAATTTCATTCTAACATACAATACTGCAACTAAAACAAGTGCTCCACCTAGTACGATTAATATAACATTTGTTGTAGCTCCTGTCTTTGGCAAAATTCCTTTTTTAGTTGAATCTTTTTGTGTATTTGCCACTATATTTTTATTCTGATTTGAACTTGATCCTGAATTGTTAGTTCCTGAACCACCATTTCCATTATTCGTATTTGAATTTTGGCTCGTATTGTTATTACTATTGCCACCACCATTGTTATTACTTGTATTTGTATTACCATTATTAGTTGTATTTGTTGTATTTTCTGGCTTTGGATTTGGCTCTGTTGTTGCTAATTTTATATTGATTGTTTTCGTAAGGTTAGACACTTTAATTTCTTCTATTCCATTTGAAGCAGCAATGTCTTTTAATGTAATTGTTGTATTTGATTTGCTATTTTCCTTCACTTTAAACGTAATCTTAAAAACTGTTTCATCACTAGAAGTCAAACTTCCTCTATCAGTAACTAGTTTTCCATTTGCTTCATTATAAGAAGGATTTGCCCAACTATTTTGTCCTGACATACCTACTAATGATAAACTATCTTTATCATATTCAAGGGTTGCTCCTAATGCAATAATTCCCTTTTCAGCTTGAATATTAGAAATATTAACATCTACAACAAATTCCTCAGCTTTATCAAATTCATTTTTTGCAGTTTGTAAACTCATATTACATGAAGCTGCATACACGCAAGATGCAACACATATGATACTATATAAAATGAATGCTATTTTTACTATCTTCTTCATAGTTTCTCCTTTGATTTTATTTTATTTCCATCAAACCAATTAATGCTAACTTAAGTTGTGCTAAATCTGTGATTGTGATTTCGCCATTTCCGTCTACATCAGCAGATTTCAAAGCAATTCCTGTCAACAATTCTTGTTCAATATAATGTAATTTTAATTTAGCAAGATCTGTAATTCCTAATTCACCATTTCCATCAATATCTCCTGTTACAACTAATGTGAATTGTAATTTATCTCCTACTTTCAATGTCATTCCTGTTGCAAGCACAGCATCATTTCCAAGTACATTTCCAGTTTTATCCATAAGAATTAAATCTTGTTGTGTTTGCACATTTGTTTTAAATTTACTAAAAGTTGTACCTGGTGCAATTCTTGAAATAATATTCTCTCCTATTTCATATACATCAGAAGTAATTCCTTCTAATTTTTTTGTAATATTAATTTCTAGATTTGTATCATTTGATGGAACTTCTATATCACCATTACTTGCTACAATATCTCTTACAGTAATAACTGTTTTTGTATCTTGGTCAATAGTTTCTTTTACTTTGAATTTTATTTTGAAAACATCGCTATTTCCTGTTACATAATGATTGTTATCTGTTACAAATTTCAAATTATCTTCATTCATTGCAATATCCCAACCATTTTGATTTTCAATACTGATTTTTTCTAAAACATTTTTGTCATAATCTAATTTGCCACCTAATGTAATCAATCCTTTATCTATTGCTGTTAAATCATGAACTCTAACAGCTACTTCAATCTCGTCTCCTGGATATACTGGTTGGTTTGTCAATTTTTCAATTGAGGTAGCAAAACTTGGAGTTGTTGGTAGAATTTCACTTGCAACTGTAACTGTACAAGATTTACTTGTAGCTTTTTCACTTGTTGTTCCAACTGTTGTTGTAACCTCTAATACATAATTTCCACTATCTGCTTCTTGAGCATTTTCTATTTCTAATACTTTGTCTGTTTTTCCATCTAATTTAACATCATTTTTATACCATTGATATGTTTGAACTTCTGCATTTTCAGTTACAGTTGGTTGAATTGTTAATGTTTCTCCTACTTTTACTGAAGCTGTATCTTGCATTGTTATTTCTGCTGGAACAGCAACTGGAACAGCAACTGTTTCTCCTCTAGCTTCTTCTTCTTGCACAACTGATTTTGCAACAAATGTTGCTTCAACAATACAGTTTTCTGAATTTATATCACTATAATTTACAGTAACATCCATTGTCTCTTTATTGCTAACATCAATTTGTTTTCCACAAACCGTAATTGTTTCAATCTCATAACCTGCATCTGGTCTTACATTAAGAGTTCTAGATGCACCTTCTGTAAGAGTAACAATATTTCCTTCTTCACGATTTGCTCCTTCAATATTACCACCTTCTGTAGCTGATACTACAATTGCCTTATTTTGTGGTACAGTTCCGTCATTTTCAACAACTGCAATCGCAAATGGACTGAATGAATCACAAGTTATAATTAATCCATATGGTGTTACAACACAAGGAATTTCTTCAACACCTGTTACATTGCCAGCATTATCTCTTTTAAAGTGATATGCTTTAAAAGTAACACCTGCATCTTCTGGACCATATCCTTCTGGAAATCCTAAAGATATTCTTAGTCTATGACCAGTTTTTACAACATATTTT
This sequence comes from uncultured Clostridia bacterium, assembly GCA_949927455.1. Taxonomy (GTDB): domain Bacteria; phylum Bacillota; class Clostridia; order TANB77; family CAG-508; genus Scatovivens. The sequence continues at coordinate 30,114 of CATLEX010000002.1, read as the reverse complement.
TTACATACATTTAACGAAATATTATAGGTTTCACTTGTTACTAATTCTTGACTGCCTAATTCGTTTTCCATTAAATCATTCATTGTTTCTCTTTCAGTTTTTGTAGTTCTTGTTGTTACTAAAGCAATTCTACTTTTTAATTTATCAGAAACGTCTTCTCCGTCACTTGTTTGCCAACCATTCATTGAAAGGTCTTCATTTTCAAGAAGAGTTGGTCTACCAAATACTTCCCAATTTTTTGCTTTATTCATACTAAATGAACATGCTATTGTATTAATTGCTCCATAGCTTATTTCCATTGGTGCTTTTCCACTATTTTTTCCAACTAGACCTGTTAAATAAATATGGTACGTTGCTCCATCGTCAGCCCACATTTTACTGAATTTTAAATCAAATGTTACTCTATTTTTTCCATCAAAAACAAAATTTGTTATTTCTGCCTCATCTGCACCTGTTGGTCCTGTTGAATCTAATGTATAACCTACTTCTGTTGCTCCTTCTGCTAACACTAAATCATCATCATAAGTAACATCTACATGATAAGTAGGTCCAACTGAAAGTGTTGCTGTTGGTGCTGGTGTTTGTTTTTTAATGTATGGCTTACTTTTATAAATTCCATTTGGATTGTATAATTTTCCTGATTGTGCTACAAAGTCAGATTCATCACCTTGATACGTATAACCTGCTAGCCCTTCACTTGGTGCTAATGTCGTTACAGCAAATTCAACATATTCTCCATTTGGAACGATAATATAAATATGATCTCCATAATCTTGAAAGGCTCCTGGTGCATATAATTCTGGATTCATATAACCCCACTTGCCTTCAATCCATATATCATCTCCTGGTCTATATTCATGATATTTCATCAAGATATATTTTCCTTCTTTTACTGCTTCTGCATATCCCTTATTGTTATAACTGATATAAAAATCTCCTGCTTTGTATTCTTCTGTTTCAGTTCCTTCCTGTTTGAATTTTACTAACAATCCATTAACATTTGTTACATTATCAATTCCATAATCTTCTGAATATAATTCTGGATATTTAAATGTATAAAATCCTGCTGCTTCAACTGATTCTAAGACAACATGTTCTTTGTTCATGGTTTCTGTTCCCACTAAACAATATCTTGTGTTTTCAAATCCTTCTGTGATATCGTCTCCTGGATTATATTCTGGTTGGGTTGTATCAATATGTGGGTTTCTTAAAAATGGATCATCTAGTGTACAGTCTACTGCATACCAAACTTTTTCTCCTGTTCTAGCTACTGTCGATTTTTCAATTTCAACATAGTTCCACATATGAGGAACTGCTGCTGAACCTTCACTTTGATGAGTTCCTTGTACAAGAATATTATTCATTCCAACTTTATCTAAAATTGTTTTGAATGCTCTTGCATATCCTTCACATACTGCCTCTTTTTCTACAAGCGCTCCATAAGGTGTCGAAATAAATCCTTCATTTCCTTCCTTACAATCACTCTCTAATCTATAACCTGTATGATTAATAATTTCATTATGAACTAATTTAACTTGTTCTACCGTTTTATTTTGATTTGCTTCTACTTTTACATTTTCAGCTTTTGCAGCAATTTCATTAACAACATTATCAAATTCTGCAATCGCTTGTTCTACTTGTTGTGTACTCGTAAAACCATCTGTGTAATAATTAGCAAATCTTCCAGAACCGATGTAAGCATGGTATTCACCACTTGCACCTTTTGTTATTCTGATACTAACTTTTTGGAAATTAACATAGAAAATTCCAGGATAATCTGCATAAAAAGCATATCTTGCAGCATCCATCGCTGAAGTCAATGTGTTATTCCCTTTTTCATATTCTCTGATTTCTTCTTCTGTAAAAATACCATTTTGTACAAGGTCATAACCTTGTGTTCCTGTTTTAAATATACCATCTATGTACATTTTATACATTGCTTGGTATATTTTTTTAGCTTCTGTCCCAAGTTGAGCATAATGGAAATTAGTTTCCATTCCACTTTCTGTAGCATATACAATATTACTTAGGCTAACCCAACTAAATTGTGCCAATAAAAGTGTTGTAAGTAAAAAAATAGCAAGTAATTTTTTTAACTTCATAATTTAACTCTCCTTTTATTATATTTTTCCTATACATTAGCTAATAGCCAACTATACAGGTAATTTTATTATACTACAAAAAGGGATTTTTGTCAATACTTTCCTCTGTAAATCCTGTCTTTTTTAAAAAGCATAAAAGCCTTGATAAATCAGACTTTTACCGTTTTATTTTTGGATAAATTAAAAACGATTCACAACTTTGTTTGAATTTACATAATGTATTACTAGGAGGGATAAACATGATAGAAAACAATCAAGGATTTTTTCCAAAAAATGCAATGTTTGGGCACGCATATGTGATGAATCAAACATTAAGAAAAACTTTTTCTCCTGAAGAAGCATTAAAAAAAGGTACTATTTTTCCTGAGTTATTTAGTCCCTATTCTCCTGGTGATTCTATGCGAGAAATCGAATTTTTAAAGAATTATGGAAAAGGAGGATTTAAGCTATAATGGAAAATCTTCAAAATGACAATCGAGAAAAATTACTAAGAAAAATTATGGAATATAAATTTTATGTGAATGACTTGACTTTATATTTGGACACTCATCCAAATGATAAAAAAGCACTTGGTTTACACAATGATTATGTCAAAAAATTAGAAGAAGTAACAAAAGAATTTGAAAAAATGTATGGTCCTCTAACTGTGGAAACAGTTATGGAGAGCTGGGAATGGGCTCAAAATTTATGGCCATGGCAAAGGGGGTTTAACAGGTAATGTGGAATTATAGTAGAAATTTACAATATCCAATTAACATCAAAAATAGAAATGTAGAATTGGCAAAAGTTATTGTAAGTCAGTATGGCGGACCAGATGGAGAGCTGGGTGCTTCTTTAAGATATTTATCACAACGTTTTGGAATGCCTGATCAAAATTCAAAAGCTATTTTGAATGATATTGGAACAGAAGAATACGCACCTACTAAGTTGTAATTTATAAATTATTTATTATACAAATTGTAACAAAAACAAAAAAATAAGGTATTTAATATCTACCTCATTTTTTATCAAATTTTTATTTTATAAGCATCTCTTTAATCTTCATAAGTCTAGAAGTCGAAGCTCTTTCATCTTCTGATAATTTTAAGCCAATATATTTAATTGTATCTTTATAATTTGGAATCGTAACATTTTCAATGGCATTAACGCGTCTTCTTGTTTTCTCAATTTCCGCAGATATTAATTCAATTGCTTTTTCATTTTGTGCAAGTTCTAATAATTTTTCTGAAACTTCTGCAAAACTCTCAATTGCTCGATCTAACTCAGATGTCGTATACGCAAAACCATACAATGCTTTATTTTCTATTTCACATTCTTTTTCTTGAAAATAAAACTTCGGAATTTTTACACTCATTACACTTGTCTCACCAATTTCAACTGAAACAGATTTTCTTGGAATAATTAGTGCTTCCTCCATATAACTTTCTCCAATAACTGCTTTGGCTAGTCTAAAATTCTGATACGTACTTTTTAGCATTTCATCTGTTTGTTTACGAAGTTCTTGATTTTTTTTCACAAGTTCTAATATCTTTTTAATCAATTCATCTAGTTTATCTTTTAAAAGTTTATGCCCTTTTTGCGCTGTTTTTAAAGATTTTTTCATATTGATACTTTCTATACGCGTTAAATTTACATTTAAAACTGCCATAATTATCTCTTCCCTTCTTCAAATTCTAGTTTTGAAAATACTTTTCAATATACACATCTTTAATACGCTTTAATTCTTGTTTTGGTAAAGTAGAAAGCAATTTCCAACCGATATTTAACGTTTCCTCAATACTACGATTTGTCTCGAAACCTTGTGCAATAAATTCCTTTTCAAAATCATCTGCAAATTTTGCATAAATTCGATCCAATTCTGAAAGTGCACTTTCTCCCAAAATTGCCATTAATTCTTTGGCATCTTTTCCACGTGCATATGATGCAAACAACTGATTTAAAACACCAGAATGGTCCTCTCTTGTTTTACCTTTTCCAATTCCTTCATTTTTCAAACGCGATAAAGAAAGCAAAACATCTACTGGCGGCATCATTCCACGTTTATTTAAATCCCTACTTAAAACAATTTGCCCTTCTGTAATATAACCTGTTAAGTCTGGTACAGGATGTGTTTTGTCGTCTTCTGGCATTGTTAAAATTGGAATCATAGTCACAGAACCTTCTTTTCCTTTAATCTTACCAGCACGCTCATAAATCGTTGATAAATCTGTATACAAATAACCAGGATACGCTCTTCTTCCAGGAATTTCTTTTCTTGCTGCTGAAACTTCACGAAGTGCTTCTGCATAATTGGTCATATCAGTCATAATCACCAATACTTGCATATTTTCCTCATAGGCCAAATATTCTGCTGCTGTTAGTGCCATACGAGGTGTTGAAATACGTTCTACTGCTGGGTCATTTGCCAAATTGATAAACATAACAGAACGACTAATCGCTCCTGTTTCTCTTAAACTTTTGGTAAAATATTCAGCATCTTCAAATGAAATTCCAATCGCTGCAAAAACAACCGCAAATTTTGTATCCTCTTTTAGTACTTTAGCTTGCTTTGCAATTTGTACAGCCAATTCCGCATGAGGAAGTCCAGAACCAGAAAAAATTGGCAGTTTCTGTCCAATAACTAAAGTATTCAATCCATCAATAGAAGACACACCTGTTTGGATAAATTCAGATGGAAAAATTCTAGCTGCTGGATTAATTGGTTTTCCATTAATGTCTACTTTTTTATTCGCAATTACATTTGGCATACCATCAATTGCTTTTCCCATTCCATTAAAAACTCTTCCTAAAATATTTTTAGAAACGCTAAATTCCAAACCTTTTCCTAAAAATCGAACTTTTGATTCTTTTAAATTAATTCCACTACTACTTTCAAATAATTGAACCAATGCAGCATCTTCAGTTACTTCCAAAACTTTGCATAATCTTGTTTCTCCGTTTTGAAGTTTGATTTCTCCAATTTCATCGTATTTTACACCTTCTACTTTTTCAACCAACATCAAGGGTCCTGCTGTTTCTTTTATTGTTTTATATTCTTTTATCATTTAAGCTAGACCTCCTTTTTCCATAATTTCGTCAGTTTCACTATCCATTGCTTTTTCAATCGCATCAAATTCACTATCTACTTTTGCTTCTTCAATAAATTTAGCTTTACCAATTCTCGCTATATACGGTAATTTTGAATATTCTTCTACATCAATTCCTGCTTCAATTGCTCTACTCATTCGATCATAAAACTTAAAAATCATTTTCAAAATTCTTTCTTGTTTATGACTAGAAGCAAAAGCGTCTACCTCATCAAATGCATCTTGTGCCAAATAATCTTCTCTTAAAATTCTAGCAACCTCTAATGTTACACGGTCTTTGCTAGAAACTGCATCTACACCAACTAATTGCACAATTTCTTGTAATTTTGCTTCTTCTTGTAAAATTGCCATAGCTTCATTTTTCAAAGTAACAAATTCTTCACTAATATTTTCTCTTTCCCATTTTTCAGCTTGTTCTTTATATAATGAATAACTCGTTAACCAGTTAATAGATGGAAAATGTCTTTTAGCAGCTAAACTTGCATCTAATCCCCAAAAAACTTTAACAATTCTTAGAGAGCTTTGGCTAACTGGTTCTGAAATATCACCACCTGCTGGAGATACAGCTCCAATGACGGTTAATGTTCCAATTCTGCCCTCTCCGCCTAAACACTCTACTTTTCCAGCTCTTTCATAAAATTCTGCAATTCTAGAACCTAAATAAGCAGGATATCCTTCTTCTCCAGGCATCTCTTCCAATCTTCCACTCATTTCTCGTAAAGCTTCTGCCCATCTTGAAGTAGAGTCTGCCATTAACGCTACATTATATCCCATATCACGATAATATTCTGCAATTGTAATTCCTGTATAAATTGATGCTTCTCTTGCTGCAACTGGCATATCTGAAGTATTCGCAATCAAAACAGTACGGTTCATAAGCGAATCTTTAGTACGTGGATCAATCAAATTTGGAAATTCTGTTAAAACTTCTGTCATTTCGTTGCCACGTTCTCCACAACCAACATAAATAATAATATCAGCATCCGCCCATTTTGCTAATTGATGTTGAATAACTGTTTTCCCACTACCAAAAGCACCTGGAATACTACACGTTCCACCTTTTGCAATTGGGAAAAAGGTATCAATAATTCTTTGCCCAGTAATTAACATATCGTCTGGATTTAATTTTTTAGCTACTTTTCTTGGTTTTCTAACTGGCCATTTTTGCATCATTTGAATTTCATGTCTTTTTCCTTTTTGATCTTCTACAATACATATTGGGTCAACAACTGTATAATCACCTGACTTAATTTCTTTAATCACTCCATGAATTCCTGTTGGAACCATAATTCTGCACTCAATCACTTTTGTTTCTTGTACAATTCCTATAATTTCTCCTTCTTCTACCGTATCACCTACATTTTTCTTTGGCACAAAAGTCCATTTTCTTTCTTTATCAATACTATTTACTTCAACACCTCTTTCAATATTTTTGCCTGTTTTTTGATAAATTTTATCTAATGGTCTTTGAATTCCATCATAAATTGAGGTTAGCATTCCTGGACCCAATTCAACACTAAGTGGCATACCAGTTTGCACAATTTTTTCACCAGGCCCAACACCAGATGTTTCTTCATATACTTGAATAGAAGCACTATCTCCATTCATTCCAATGATTTCACCAATTAAGTTTTTATCAGATACCTTTACTACATCAAACATATTGGCTTCTTCCATTCCTTTTGCAATCACCAAAGGTCCTGATACTTTTGTTATAATCCCTTGTTTCAATCTTTTCATCCCCTTCTTTTTAAGAATTACTTTCTTTAAAATTAATTTCAATTCCAACTGCTTTTTGTACCATTTCTTTAATCCTAGTTTCTCCATAATTCATATTTCCTGTATTACTTGGTATGGTCACAATTGCTGGAATTTTATTAGTCTTTAATTTGGTCAAATACTTCTGAGCTTTGATACTTACATTTTCTGTTATATAAATAATAGCATAATTTTCTTTTTTCAATTTGGGTATGATTTCTTTCACATCCTCTTCTTCATAAGCAGGATACACATCCATTCCGATTGCAGAAAATCCAAATATCGATTCTTTATCTCCTACCACAGCTATTTTATACATAACTTTCCCTTAGCCTTTCTTTTATTTTTTCAGGAGTAACCTGATTTAACTTTCCTGAAAAAATAATTCTAATATTTTTAAATTCCGTTTTTTTCGCATAAATATATGCTAATATTGGCTCAATTGTAAGTGCTTTCAATTTGGCATCTTTCATGTAATTCATAATATAATCATCACAAAATTGATCCAAATTCTCATAATGGTCAATTGCCTGTGCAATTGTATCAGAAAATCCAATAAATTTATATTTCAAATTTTGATCCTCTTCGTCTAAATTTTCCATAAAATTATTTAATGTAATTTTTCCACCTTCCATATAAGAAACTTCAAATATGTAAGGATCTTTGTAAATCTTTCTCACTCTAAAAAATGTTTTGATATTAGTAATATCTATTAATTTTTCAATATACTTTAAGATAAAATCATTTTTCAACTGCACTGCCAATTTTTTCATATGCACAAAACATTCCTTATCCAAAATACTATCAATAATAAATGGCATTTTTGTTTTTTGATAAGCCTCTCCGTGCATCCAAAATCGCTTGTCTTCTATTTCTACTTAATCGATCATATTCTTCATTTTCCATAATAAAAGAAATTTCTTCTTTTGAAACAGTTCCACTATTCAACAATTTATCTTGATATTCTTTTCCTTGTGCTTTAGATTTTAAAATCAATTTCATATTATAAAAATCATTTTTACTTAGGAAAATTTCAGCAATATTATTTTCTTCAATAATTTCTTTAATCAATTTATACATGTCTTCTTCCGCTTTTTTCAAAACAATTTCATAATCTTCATACCTCTCAACCATATCAAATGGATATTCTCTTTCCATCAAATCTGCCACAATTCTTTCCATACTTTCTTCAGCCAATTGCTTCAAATGGTCGTTGCTCAATAATCGATTTTCTCTTACCTTTATTTTTGCTACTGCATACGGATATATCTCCATACGTACCTCCAATCTCGCAATTTTAAACTTTGAATAAAATCGTATCAATCTTCTTTTCTATTTCTTCATTCATAAATCTCATATTTTCTTCAAAATCATAATTATATTCAATATCGCCACATTTCACAATCACACCTGCTTCAAATTCATCTGTCTTTTCTAACACATTCATGTGATAACCAGTAGCTATTTTCTTAATTTCTTCATAACACTTTTCTGGCAACAAAATGCTGACTTGTTTTTCCTCTTTATATTGCTTTATTTTCTCATCGATAATTTTTACATATTCATCTTCTGACAAATCTTTAATTTTCTGCTTTACCTTTTCCTTCACAATTTCTATAATTTTTTGTTTTTCAGCCAATATGCTACTTCTCGATTCAAACTCTGCCTTTTCCAGTTCTGCTATTGCATCTCTTTGAATTTGCGCTTTTATCACTTCAAATTGCTCTTGGCTTTGTTTAATCGCTCTATTTCGATTTTCTTCTTCGATTTCTTTGGCTTGCTTTTCTGCTTCAGCAATTATCAAATTTGCCTCTTTTTCAGCATCTTCAATAATTTTATTCAAAATCACTTCCTCTTCCACGCCAACTCTCCTTTCTTTTAATCTTTTCTATATTTACCCTCAAAAAAGAATCAATATATTTTAAACCTTTATCCAACAACAACACCATTATACGCAAGGAATGAAATCAATAATCCCAACAACGCATAAGTCTCAACAATCGCTGCAATTGTAATTGCTTTTCCTAAATCATCTCCATTTTTAGCAACCACACCAACACCTGCTGCTGCTGCTTTTCCTTGTGCAACTCCTGACACCAATCCTGTAATTCCAATCGCTAAACCAGAAGCCAATAGTTGAAAACCTTGCCCTGTTGTTAAAGCAACTGTCGTTCCTAATAAACCTGCTTTTGATAAAATTAAGAATGCTACGATAAAACCATAAAGACCTTGTGTACCTGGTAATAACTGTAACACCAATAATTTACCAAACTTACTTGAATCCTCTGAAACAGCTCCTGCTGCTGCTTGACCTGCAATTGATGTTCCTTTTGCTGATCCCATACCCGCAAAAATAATCGCAATTGAAGCTCCCAAAATTGCTAAAAATTGACCATTTGCTAATCCTTCTAAAAATTCCATAATTAAAATTCCTCCTTAATTCTTGTATATTTATTTTTATATCTAAATGGGGTAAATTCCTTTCCTCCACCTTCATAGAATTTACCAAAAAATTCTACATATTGTAATCTACTTGTATGAACATAAGAACCTAATGCACTATTGGCCAAGTTAAACCCATGTCCTATAATTCCTACAAAAACAGCTGGTATTGGTCCAACCAAACCACCCAATAAATTAACTACTTGGGCAATAACACCAGTTGATAAACACAATGCCATCAATCTTGAATAAGATAAAACATCTGATAAATAACTTGTTATTCCATATAAACTACTAGCACCTTTCGTCAGTTTTTTTATTCCTTTTTCTTTTCTTCCACCTGTTAAAAACACACCAATCATACCAGCAATTGCTAAATATTTTCCAACTTCTGACCATACTCCAATATCTCCTGCTACAATTGGCACAACAAGTAAAAATACACCTGTCAATAACAAATACCAAAATCCGATATCACAAATGGCATCTAAAATTTTCTTTTCCTTGATTAATTCAACTGCTTTCATAAACATTCCTGTATAAATATGAATAATACCTAACAGCAACGCCAGTCCCATAAGTGGCATAACATCATTTAATGGATCAATCACAGCTTTCATTGGGACTAGATTTCCAAAGCAACTTCCAAAGAAAATTCCCCATATAACTGCTGATACACCACATACACCTAATAATTTTAATAAGTTTCCTTCTCCTTTTGCATATTTCTTCTTATGCACAATAAAGAAGCATGCTAAGGCTAGCAATAAGCCATAACCTGCGTCACTTAGCATCAAACCAAAAAACACAATATAGAAAAATGCCATCACTGGATTTGGATCTAATTCATGTTTATTTGGTACACTATACATATTTGTAATGGATTGAAACGGCTCAACCAATCTGCTATTTTTTACAAATACTGGTGCTTCTTCATTTGCCTCTTCTTTTCTTACCTTAATAATAAATTTTTGATTGTTCTCAATTTTACACCCTTCTGGCATCCAGCCTTCCAAATAAAATGTATTTTTTGTCGTAATAACCCTTTTTTCCATCATTTTCAAATCTTTTTGATTTAAATAATAATCATATAAATTCTCAAATATCTTTATTTGCTCTGGTTTTATTTGAGCTTTACTTTCTTGAATTTGTCTTTTTAGTTCAGCCATATCCTGTTTTGCCTTTTGAATTTTATCTAAAATAGAATCATTTTCTAAACAAATTTCTTTTTCATCAAATCCAAAATTTTTCAATACTCTTCTAAGTTGAGCTTGTTCTTCGTCTTTTATTACAATTGCCACATATTTATGATTTTTATCTTGATTTACAATGTTAATAGAATACTCCAATTTTTCTTTACTCAATACCAATTCAAGTTGTTCTCTTTTATACTTCGTGCTAATGGTTCCAAAAACAATTTTAATATAATTAATATTTCTCAAATCACCTGAAACTGTAAAATTAATCCATGGTTCCAATTCCGCGATTTTTTCTTCCAATTCTATTACTTTTTGTATATTAACTTCCATCTGTTCTATCAAATCATTCAGTTTTTTTGCATCACAATAAGAATTCTCTGACATCTCTTCAGACAATTCTTCATAATATTCTTTGCTATCAAACATTGACTTTTTCACTTTTGCATATTTTCGAATATTGCTAATTGCTTTTTCAATTGTAATTAATTTTTGATTTAAGCTAGCAATTTCATTATTTTCCTCTTGCTTTTGAAAAAACTCTTTAAACTCTTCATCTTCTACAATATGTGACATATCTTCCACTTGAAAAAATCCAAATTTTCTAAGCTTCTTCAAAATTTCTTCTTCATTATCCTTTGTTCCTATTACTGTCACTTTATTCATTTTTGCAATTGACATTTCCTTTTATCATCCCTTTCTGTAAATATTTTTTGATTTTATCTCAAATCTTTATCACTTCACTAAATATTTTATCAACAGCTTCTGATAAATTTCCATGTAAGGTTGCCTGTAATTTTCTCAATTTTTCATTTGTTTGTGCTTGAATTTTTACTTTCTCTTTTTTGTTTTCTTCATTTTTTTCCTTTCGCAAATCTTCCGTTTTCCTCTCTAATTGCCCTTTAAAATAAACACGATTACTTTCTTTTGAATTATGAGCGTGTTCTAAAATTTCTTTTGCCTTTTGTTTTGCAACTTCCCTTTTACGCTCAGCTTCTTTTTCTGTCTCCATAATTCTCTTAATGCTTTCAAATTCCATCTCTTTCCTCCTTTCAAATGATAGAATCGATACTATAAAATAGAACTTTTGTTTGCATTAAAAGGTGAACCTCACTATTTTAAAGCATTTATATAATTAATTGTACCTCATTTTTGACTTAAAGTCAATATTTTTAACAAATTCTCCCAAAAAATCAATTTCTTTATTTTATATGAACTATCAAGTTTTTTAAACATTGAAAATCTATAATAAATACGTAAAGAATTACCAATCAAAAGAATAGTTCTCATCCTCTTGAATACAATGAATTAAATCAATTTTTAGGAGGTGCTATATGAAAATAAAACAACTTTATTCTGGAGCAGCCATCATTAATATCTATGATGACTTTTTTTTATCAAAAGAAGAAGTAGAAAGTACAAAAAATGAAATTAGTGCAATTTTATTAAAAAGTCAAGAAAAAACTTTACAATAATACTAAACTCTAAAAATATTATTGAGAAAGGAGAAATTTTGGAAAGTGAATTAAATGGATTATGTGCAGCTTTATATTTGAGAAAATCTAGAGCTGACAAAGAAGCTGAGGCAAGAGGCGAAGGAGAAACTTTAAAACGCCATAAAAAGATGCTAATAGAATACGCCTATAAACATCATATTAAAATTGGTGAGACATACGAAGAAGTCAGAAGTGGAGAAAGTATCGAAGCAAGACCAGAAATGCAAAGACTTTTAAAAGATGTTGAAGCTGGAAAATGGCAAGCTGTATTGGTCATTGAAGTAGAAAGATTGGCTAGAGGTAATACAAAAGACCAAGGGATTGTATCAGAAGCTTTTCAATACTCCAATACATTAATCATCACTCCTATGAAAACTTATCATCCAAATGACGAATGTGATGAAGAATATTTTGAATTTGGCTTGTTTATGTCGAGAAGAGAATATAAAGTTATTAATCGAAGACTACAACGTGGAAGAGTTAGTTCTGTGAAAGAAGGAAAATATGTTGGAAATATTCCACCTTATGGGTATAACAGAGAAAAACTAAAAAATGACAAAGGCTACACTTTAGTAAAAAACTCTACTGAAAGTCGTGTTGTTAAGTTAATTTTTGACTTATATGTAGAAAATAATTATTCTATGAATCAAATTGCAAAAGAATTAAATTGCAGAAATATTTCTACCAGAAAAGGCAAAAAATGGACTGTTAATTCTATTAAAAGTATTCTACATAATCCTGTTTATATTGGAAAAATTAGATGGAATGCTAGAAAAACTGTAAAAAGAATTGAAAATGGAATTATCTATAAATCTCGTCCAAGAAATAAAGATTATTTATTAATTGATGGACTACACTCCCCTATTATTCCTAAAAAATTATGGGATAAAGCTCAAGAAATAATAAATCTTAATCATATTCCACTACCTAGTAATACAATTCAGCAAAATTCTTTAAGAAGTTTGATTTATTGTAAAAAATGTGGCTACAAAATGCAACGAAGACCTTATCAAAAAATGGGATTAGCAGCAACACTTATTTGTATTAATCCAGAATGCAATAATATTAGTTCTAAATTTGAAATTGTAGAAGAAGTATTGTTAGATGGATTAAAAAAATGGCTAAAAGATTATAAAATTAATCATAATAAAAATATTCTATTTGAAAAATATCATTTACATTTATCTAAAATAACTAATCAAATTCAAGCAGAAGAAAAAAAGTTACTGATTATTAAAGAAAAACAATCCAAAATTCATGAATTTTTAGAAGACGGTTTATATACGAAACAAGAATTTCTAGATAGAAAAAATCAACTAGAAATGGAACAACATCAAATACAATTGACAATTGAAGACTTGACAAAAGAAAGTCAAAAAACAAAAAAAATTTTAGCAAATCAAAAAAATATTGTTTCCAATATTCAAAGTGTTGTAGAAATATATTACTCTCTAAATAATGCAAAAGATCAAAATGAGTTATTGAAAAAAGTAATTGAAAAAGTTACTTATTTAAAAACAGAAAAAGCAATCAAAAAAATTTCCGATCCCAAAAATTTTGAGCTAAATATTTATCCAAAAGTCTATTAAAGTTATCTTTATTAGAATTTAATTTTTCTGTTGATAACTTTTGTGGAGCAAACGAATTAGCCCACTTGGAAATGGTTGGAACTTTAGTTCATCAGTTAACAGATGGCGCATCAATTGAAGAAATTGAAAAAGGTGGCTTGTCTGCTTATTACACCGACCACGGTTTAGGTGTGTATCCACAGGCAGCTAGCGGATTTCCTTTTTCTGCTGCTGTGCTTGCTGTTAAAGGTGACCCTGTGGCTGATTTAACAGAAGATTTAGCTGCTGAACAAAAAGCTCGTGCCACTTATGAAAAATTAATTGATTTATGCAAAGACGATCCAGATGTTGTCAATGTCTTACGTTATTTGCGTGAAAGAGAAGTGGTTCACTTCCAAAGATTTGGAGAAGCTTTAAATGGTGTTCAAGAAAAATTAGCACAAAAAAGATTTTATATGAATAATGTAGATAAAGCACTTGAACAAAAAAACGAAAATATTATAAAACACAATTTAAGCAAAAGTAATTATGGCATGAATTGGGAAAATTGTAAAGATTAAAAATTGAAAAATCTACTTGAAGCAGATTAACTACTTTAAGTAGATTTTTTTACATTCTGCTTTTCTATTTTTTTTAACTGTTTGTGTTTCTTTCCAAAAATCAATTCTATTTTTTAACATCTTAATTTTTCTTTTAATTGGATCTCCAATATGTTTTACTTGTACCCATTCTCTATTTTTGAAATTCCCCCAACTATAAGAAAACCAATGAATTGTATATGTATTTTTCGTAATAAGTTTTTGCGAAAATCCTTTTCCACCGCCAGAATCATATGGTGAAAAATATTCTTTCGGCAAAATTTCTATCTTAGCTTTTTCATTTTCTGTTAATTCTTTATAAATTTTAGTCATAATAACAGGTATTACAAACAAATCTGTTTTCATAATCTTATTTTTATAAAAATCAAATATTTTTCCAATAAAGCTGTTTCCTTTTTGTGCTGCTAAAAACCCTGTACCAATTTGTTTATTTACTTTATCAATTGTACATTCTTCATATCCGAGCAACAAATCTCTGTCCATCAATGGATTTAACGACTGAATTGCCTGTACATCTGTATCTATATAAATTCCACCTTGCTCATACAAAATTTTAATTCTCAAATAATCTGCCATAAAAGCATACAATTTACGCTTCCTACATTCTGCAAAATACTCACTCTCTTTTGCAATCTCATCCAAATCTAAATTACTTTCGTTCCATTCAATCATTTCATATTCTGGCATTTTGTCTTTCCAAGTTAATAAACAAATCTCTGCTAACTTATCTTTCGGTCTTCCACCTAGCCATATATAATGTATTTTTTTCGGTATCATACTTCCTCCACCCTAATTTTTATTATATCTATTATTTTCTGATATTCTATTTTAGCAAATTTATTATTATAACTATAATTTACTTCACTCATTAATTCATTTATTGCACTTTCTATTTGACTTAAATCTTTCAAAAATTTAATAGACTTTTGAAATTTTAGCGATTCAAAACTTGCTTCTATCTTGTAATTATAATTTCCTATCTTACTGCTAAAAGAACACCATTTCTTTTCTTGTCTCTGGTTTCATTCAAATACATCGTTTGTGGCATTACTATACTCCCATATGTTAGTGCATCAAATAATACTACTTTTTCCACTCTTTCCTACTCCCTTTCATAAATAATCAATGTTCTTTCACTTCCGTTTTCTTTTATTCTATCTGGATTTTCCAATGTCTTTTTCACTTCTTTCTGATTTTCAAAATATGGCATACAACCATCTGAATAAGCAACAATATATTTCACCTTTTTCAAAGGTACTTTATCAATCTTCACAAAATCCATTGCTCTGTCTTCTCCTGTTAGTGCCCCATAACCAACACGCTTACCTTGATAAGTCACCAAAAAATTATTACGTAAAGCACCTCGAATTAACAATCTTGATCTCGGATCAAACCAATCATATTTTCCTTTTTTCAAATATTCTTCCTCAAATTTCTCCATCCACAAATGATCATTTTCTGTTGAGTACAACTCATTTTGATTTTCATCAAAAACTTTAATATAGCAATCACCAATTCCAAATGCGTACAAATACTCGTCTGTTATCACACCTCCAACTGCTTCACAACAATACAAATCTTCTCCAACATAATCAATTTCTCGATTTTCATTAATCTTCCATACCTTTTCATTTGCTTTTTGAATTCCTTTTTTTACCATTTCTTTGCTTGCATTTCCGCCTTTTGCATATTTCACAAATTGATTAGCAATTATTTTAGAAGCTTCAAATGCTCCACTTGGATTTGGATAATGCTCAGCAATATACTTCGCTTCCTCTTTCGTCTTAGGATACGGTTTAATTTCCCCTCCAATCAAATCTCGCGTCACGCCATCTGCTACACAAAACAAATTGCCATCTACTGCATAATAATCTTCTTCTGGAAATGTTATTTCATAGTTAGTGTAAATTTGATTTTGATATCTTTTACTATATTTTAATTGAAACATACTTCTTCTCCTTGTATTCTAAATTGCTCATTATTTTTTTCCATTTGAGCATAATTTTCCTTAGTTGGAAAAGACATCCTTTTCTTCACTTGCTCAGGAAGCCCTTTTCTATACTCTTTCAAACGCTCCATTTCTAATGCTATATTAGTATACTCTTTCTCTTCAATCAAACGCATAATTTTTTCTAATGATTCATGAACTGTATTGATTTCTAATTCACTTCGCAAATCAAAATACCATTCCAATTTTTTCAAACACTCTATTTTTTCCTCTATTGTAATTTGTTCTGAATCAATTAATTGACATAATAAATAAGCATTTTTCTTAGCATACACATAACGATAATAATTTAATTCATGATTTTCTTGATAACTTTCAAAAATTCTTTGATATGCATTATTAATTCCTTTAAAATAAGACAAAGAACAATCTTTTGACAATGAATTTGGCGTATTTCTATATAAATACATGACTTTTGGTGTATAAAATCCAAACTTCGCCTTCATATAACAAAGTGATGTAAAATAATCATCCTCTGAAGGTGATGGCACTTTAAAAGTAATATCATTTTCTTTTAAAAATTGTGCATTATAAATTTTATTCCATGCAGTCGAATTCATCACAAAAAATGACTTTTGATAATCATGCCTGTCTAAAATAAACTCTTGATAAGTCTTCACATCAAATGCTGGATTTTTCCATTTTGTTCCATTTTCTTCCATCATCTGATAATTTCCAATTACATAATCTGCCCTGCTCTTTTCAATGGCAAGATACATATTTTCACAAGAATCTACTTCAAACAAATCATCTGCATCCAAAAACATTATATATTTTCCATTTGCAACTTTCATTCCTGCATTTCTGGCATCTGCTAATCCTCCATTTTCTTTATTCACAACTAAAATTCGCTCATCTCTTGTTGCATAATCTTCACATATTTTCTTCGAGTTATCTTTTGAACCATCATTTACTAAAATAATTTCTATATCTCTAAATGTCTGATTTTGCAATGATTTAATTGTCCCCTCAATATGTAACTCTGCATTATATACTGGTACAATGACCGATATCTCCTTGCTTCTCATTTAACTGTTTCTCCTTTAATTCCCTCTTTTCTGCCAAAAAATTATATATTTATGTTCACAAGTATGAATTATATCACATTTTACATTTTTTTGCAAATTATTTAAGGAAATATTAAGAATTTCCCCTTCTTATTTATATATTGCTATTTTTTAATTTGGTTACATTTTAAGCAAAAAATCCTGATGATATTAAAATAAATTTTCCAAACTACAAAAAAATAAGGAATATTTCAAAAATATCCCTTACTTATTTAATAATAAAAAATCATTGCCAATAAACTAATCATTGCAACCATAAAAGCAATTGCTCCAATCAAAAGATTAATCTTTTTTTCATTTTCAAGCTTTACCAACCACTTTTGATAAAAAACAGCTCCAATATAACCTCCCAAAACATTTAAGATAATATCATCTATGTCACCAATACCTTTTTTAAACGTATATTGTACAATTTCAACTGCAAAACTTGTTAAAAATACTACAAAAGTTGCTTTTTTCTTACTTTTCTCTCGCATAAAAATCATACTATAAATCCCAAGTGGCACAAACAAAAGGATATTCCCAAACAAATTGCTAAAAACAAAAATATGAAAAATATTTCTTGACAAGAAACTACTAATAGTACGAAATGGGATAAGATTTACAGTTCTTGTCAAATGAGATGTTCGAAATAATATTGCAAGTGACATAATTACATAAAAAACAAAAATACAATAAAATAAAATTCTATGCAATATGTGGCGATTTTTATTCATCATTCTCAAATCTCCTTATGATTTCATTACTTCTTTGCAGTCATGACACAAGGTTGGATAATCACTATCTTCTCCAACAGTTGTTGAATATTGCCAACAACGCTCGCATTTTTCGCCATCTGCTTTTTTCACTTCCACACCAATACCAACTTCCTCATCCTGATTTCTTCTATTTTCGCTAATTTCTAGACTAGATACCATACAAATTTCTTTCAATATTTCCAAATTATTTTTGATAAAATCATGTTCTTCTGCTTCTGCATACAAAATCACTTTTGCCTCCAAAGATAAACCAATTTTTTTCTCAGCTCTTGCTATTTCTAACTTTTTAGCAACTGCCTCTTTTACTTTGATTAATCTTTCCCACTTTAATTCCAATGCTTGATTTTCAAATTTCGCATTCACTTTTGGATAAAAATCAAGCATAACACTCTCTAGGTTTTCTCCTTTTCTATGAGGCATATATTGCCAAATTTCTTCTGCTGTAAAACATGTCATTGGAGCCAAAACACGAACCAAACCAGACAAAATTTCATACATTGTCGTTTGTGCTGCTCTTCTTCCCACAGAATTTGCACGATATGTGTATAACCTATTTTTAATAATATCCAAATAGAACGAACTCATATCTACTACGCAAAATTGGTTTAAAGCACGATATGCAATGTGAAAATCATACGTATCATAAGCTTTTGTACAATCTTTAATCAAGCGATTTAATTTGGTAAGTGCCCATTTATCAATTTCCATTAAATCTTCATAAGGAACTGGATTGTTAACATCAAAATCAAAAATATTTCCTAAAATATATCTTGCTGTATTTCTAATTTTACGATAAACTTCTGTAACTTGCTTAATAATATCTTTTGATACACTAATATCAGATTTATAATCAGATGCCAAAACCCAAAGTCTTAAAACATCAGCTCCTGATTGACTAATCACATCTTTTGGCTCAATTCCATTTCCTAAAGACTTCGACATTTTTCTGCCTTTTTCATCAACTGTATAACCATGTGTTAAAACTTCTTTGTATGGTGCTTTTCCTTTTGTGGCAATCGAAGTCAAAATTGAAGATTGAAACCAACCACGATATTGATCACTTCCTTCTAAATACAAATTCGCTTCTGGAAGTCCACGTTCTGCCAAAACAGATTCATGTGTTGAACCAGAATCAAACCACACGTCCATAATATCTGTTTCTTTCACAAATTCTGTACAGCCACATTCACATTTGGCATTTTCTGGCATCAATTCTTTTACATCCATATCGAACCATGCGTTTGAGCCTTTTTCTGCAAATACCTTTTGAACTTTTTCTAACGATTCAGGTGTTACATATTCTTTTTCGCAAGATTTGCAATAAAATACTGGAATTGGAACCCCCCAAGTACGCTGGCGAGAAATACACCAATCATTTCTTTCTTCTACCATTTTTGTAATTCTTTCTTCGCCCCAAGCAGGATACCATTTCACATTTTTGATTGCTTCTAATGTTTCTTTACGAAAACCATCCACAGAAGCAAACCATTGCTTAGTTGCTCTAAATATAACTGGCTTTTTACATCTCCAGCAATGTGGATAAGAGTGGTTTACTTTTTGGCTAGCAAGCAATAAATTATTTTCTTCTAACCAATTGATAATCGTTTTATCGGATTTGGCATAAAATTGTCCAGCAAATTGTCCAGCATCATTGGTTTGATGACCTTTTCCGTCTACACAAACAACAATTTCCAATCCATTTTTCAAACCGCATAAATAATCTTCTTTACCATATCCAGGAGCTGTATGAACAGCACCTGTACCCGTTTCTAGTTCGACTAAAATC
Source organism: uncultured Clostridia bacterium (assembly GCA_949927455.1). GTDB lineage: Bacteria > Bacillota > Clostridia > TANB77 > CAG-508 > Scatovivens. The sequence continues at coordinate 10,248 of CATLEX010000002.1, read as the reverse complement.
GTATCATCAGAACCTAAAACAACTCTAGAATCTCTGTCAAAAAACGGATGTTTACAAACCACACCTTCTAATTCTTTGCCTTCCAATTCTTGAACTGTTTTATAATTTTCAATACCAGCAATTGTCATAACTTTTTCAACTAATTCACTTGCAATTATTACTTTCTCTTTTCCGATATCTATAATACTATATTTAAAATCTGCACCTACTGTAATTCCCATATTTCCTGGAAGTGTCCATGGAGTTGTTGTCCAAATAACAATAAAAGTATCTTTTTCATCAAATTTTCCTTTTGCCTCTTTGACTGGGAATTTCACATAAGCTGTCATGGAATCTACATCTTTATATTCAATTTCTGCTTCTGCCAAAGCTGTCTCGCAATCTGTGCACCAATATACTGGTTTTAGTCCTTTATAAATGTAGCCTTTTTTAAACATATCACCAAAAACGCCAATTTGCTTGGCTTCCATTTGTGGCTGATAAGTGATGTATGGATTTTTCCAATCCCCTAAAACGCCTAATCTTTTAAAACCTTCGATTTGCTTATCTTTATATTCCATTGTAAATTGCTTGCAAGTATCCCTAAACTGCGAAACTGGAATTTCGTCACGATTTAAACCTAATTTTTCAATTGCCTTTTTTTCAGTTGGCATTCCATGTGTATCAAAACCAGGAATATATGGTGTATCAAAGCCTTGCAAATTCTTGTAACGAACAATTGTATCTTTTAGCACTTTATTCAATGCGTGACCAAGATGAATTTCGCCATTCGCATAAGGAGGTCCGTCATGTAGTATAAACGGCGTTTTCCCCTTATTTTTTTCTAACATTTTTTCATACAAATCGTTTTCAAACACTTTTTTTGCGATTTTTGGTTCATTTTCTGGCAAATTTCCTCTCATTGGAAAATCTGTTTTTGGCAAATTCAGTGTTTTTCCATAATCTACTTTTTCTTCACTCATTTTTATTCCTCCTTTTAATTTTCTTGCATTAAAAAAGCATTTCACCCTAAAACATAGGACGAAATGCTTTTATTTCCGCGGTACCACCTAAATTAGAAATTTTCTAGTAAAAAATTCTCTCTTTATTTTCTTTTAACGCAAGATTTACGGATTAGCTTACTACAAACTTAGATTGATATAGCATCAATCCATAGCTATTTCAGCAAATCAACTCTAAGGTGATAATGCATAATTTATTTTCTTACCAAAATTTCAGCTTACTTTTGGCTCTCTAAAAGTTTTACTATTATACATCGTGTCCTTTTCTTTGTTTTTATCATTTTTGTTATATTATCATAAATTCTTGTCTGTGTCAATTTATTTTTAAAAAGTTTTTTCAAAAAAATACTTGCATTTTAAAAATATTTGTGTTAAAATAAGTGAAGTAAATTTATAATGTCAAATTATGGGAGGTGCAAAAATGCCAAATATTAAATCTGCTATTAAAAGAACTAGAGTAATTGAAACAAAAACACGTAGAAATAAAATGATAAAATCAGCTACAAGAACTACTACTAGAAACTTTTTAGAAGCAATTGAAGCTGGAGATAAATCAAAAGCAGAAGAAAATTTTAAATTAGCTGTTAAAAAAATTGACCAAGCTTGCTCAAAAGGTGTAATCAAAAAAAATACAGCATCTAGAAAAAAATCTGCTTTAGCAAAAAAATTAAATACTGTAAAATAATCGCCTGATAAAGACGATTATTTTTTTATACACTCTTTTACCAATAATTTCATTTGCAATTTGCCTTTTAAAATGTTACGATTAATTTAACATGATTAAAAATAAAGAATTTTAGGAGGTTTTCTATGCAACATTTTATTGATAAATATAAACCATATTTCGAGCCGAAATCCATTCACTTGATTGAGAAATGTTTTCTCATATCTATTATTATTTGTCTAACTGGATTATTTCTACTTTCTTTTTACAATACCTATTACATATCGATTAATCTTTATCGAGCAAGTATTATTATCTATCGAACTGGACTTATGGTAGGTTTGTTCCCTGTGGCTTTTGCATTAGTGATTGGAAAATGGAAAAAAGAGAATAGCTAGTTAAAAGGGAAAGGCTACTCGCCCTTCCCTTTTAATCCCTTCCTCGTACGAAAACCAATGGCTGGTTTTCGTGACTTTCCAGCCAACTCTATCTTCCGTTAATTCTTAACTCCGTTCGGTTTTGCCTATAGCAAACCTCACTAGTAGAAATTATATTTTTACTTCTTTAATTCCTCTAAAAACAATTTATTTAGCAACTGTGGATTTGCTTTTCCTTTTGTTTCCTTCATAGCTTGCCCAACTAAAAATCCCAAAGCTCTATCCTTTCCTGCTTTGAAATCTGCAATTGATTGTGGATTAGCTAGCAAAATTTTATTTACAACTTCCTTCATTGCTCCTTCATCTGAAATTTGAACCCAACCATTTTTCTCAATAATTTCACTTGGCTTAGCATTTGGATCGACAAACAATTCCTCTAAAACCTTTTTGGCAATACTTGAACTAATGGTGCCTTTATCAATCAATTCTACCAATTCGCCCAATTCTTTTCCAGTAAACGAAATATCTTCTGGTTCTTCTTCTCTCTCATTTAAAATTCTTGCCATTTCAGACATCATTAAATTGCTTGCCGTTTTCGGATTTTTACAAACCTCAATTGCTTCTTCAAACATATCAGAATAATATTTTGAACTCGTTACAAAATTCGCTGCTTTTGGAATTAATTGATATTCTTCCAAATATCTCTTTTTGCGTATTTCTGGCAATTCTGGCAAAGCATTTTTAATATTTTCAATATATTCGTCAGACAATTTAATCGCCACCAAATCTGGATCTGGAAAATAACGATAATCTTCTGCATCTTCTTTATCTCTCATAGAGAACGTTCTGCCCGAAATATCATCCCAACGAAGTGTTGCTTGTTCTACAACTCCTCCATTTTCAAGCACCTCAATTTGACGATTTGCTTCATACTCAATCTCACGAATAATGCTTCTAAAAGAATTCATATTTTTACATTCTGTTCTTGTTCCAAATTCCTTTGAGCCCTTTTTGCGAACAGAAACATTCACATCTGCACGAAGAGAACCTTCTTGCATTTTGCAATCTGAAATTCCAATATATTCAAAAATAGATTTCAATTTTCGAAGATAAGCTTCTGCCTCCTGTGGACTTCGCAAATCTGGCTCAGAAACGCATTCAATTAGCGGAACACCAGCTCGATTCAAATCCACAAAAGTACCCCTTCCATAATCATCATGGTTTAACTTTCCAGCATCTTCCTCTATGTGAATACGCAATAAACGTATCTTTTTTTCGCCTTCTTCTGTTTCAATTGTTACATACCCATTTTGACATAATGGCATATCATATTGAGAAATTTGGTAGGCTTTTGGCAAATCTGGATAAAAATAATTTTTTCGATCATTTTTGCTATTTTGAGAAATCATACAATTGGTCGCAAGTCCAGCTTTAACGGCATATTCCACGACTTTTTCATTCAAAACAGGCAACGTTCCTGGCATTGCCATGCAAATTGGACAACAATGTGTATTCGGCTCACCACCAAACTCGTTTTGACAACTACAAAATATTTTTGTTTTGGTCGAAAGCTCACAATGCACTTCTAAACCAATCACCATTTCATAATCTTCTTTTGACATATTATTCTCCTTTCCTTTTACCCTTTAAATGTTGGCTGATTTTTCTCTCTAAAATTTGTATTTTGCTCATATGTGTAGGCAGCACGAAAAATCATTTCTTCTGCAAATGGTTTGGCAATCAATTGAAAACTAATCGGTAATCCTTTTGAATCTAATTCACATGGTACACTCATTCCTGGCAAACCTCCAATATTGACTGGAACTGTACAAATATCCGCCATATACATTTCTAAAGGACTTGCCGTTTTTTCTCCTATTTTAAACGCTGTTGTTGGAGAAGTCGGCGTTAGTAGCAAATCATACTTTTCAAATAACTCACCATAAGCATTTTTAATCAATGTTCTCACTTTTTGGGCTTTTTTGTAATACGCATCATAATAGCCAGAGCTTAATACATATGTTCCCAAAATAATTCTTCTTTTAACTTCTGCACCAAAACCTTCACTTCTTGAATTTTTATAAATATCTTTCAAATTGCTAAATTTCTCACTTCTATATCCATAACGAATTCCGTCAAATCTTCCCAAATTAGAACTGGCTTCTGCACAAGCTATCATATAATATGCAGCAGATGCATATTTACCAAGATCAAATGAACATTCCTCCACAGTTGCTCCAAGCTCTTGATACTTTTTTATCACTCGAAATATAGCTTCTTTTACTTCTGTACTTGTTCCCTCTCCCAGATATTCTCTTGGAACACCTATTTTCATGCCTTTGACATCATTTATAAGACTACTCGTATAGTCTTTCTTTGGCATATCTATTGAAGTTGTATCTTTTGCATCATGACCAGCAATTAAATTTAGTAATATCGCACTATCTGTAACATCTTTTGTAATCGGACCAATTTGGTCAAGTGAAGACGCATAAGCAATCAAACCAAATCTTGAAACCAGTCCATACGTTGGCTTTAAACCAACCACACCACACAAACTTGCTGGTTGACGAATCGAACCTCCTGTATCACTCCCTAAAGTCCAAGGAGCCATATTAGCACTTACTGCTGCTGCACTTCCACCTGAAGAGCCTCCTGGCACTCTTGATAAATCCCAAGGATTATGAGTATTAAAAAAACTTGAATTTTCTGTTGAACTTCCCATTGCAAACTCATCCATATTTAATTTTCCAAGATAAATCATATTTTCCTGCTTTAATTTCTCAATAACAGATGCATCATATGGCGCAACAAAATTTTCTAACATCTTTGACGCACACGTCGTTTTGGTTCCTGTAAGGCACATATTATCTTTTATACCAATTGGAATTCCTGCAAACTTTCCCAATTTTTCGCCAGCTTTTCTTTTTGTATCAACTTCTTTTGCCTGTTGCATAGCTTGTTCTTCTAAAGTTGTAATATAAGCTTTAACCAAACTATCCTTTTCTTTTATTCGATTAAAATAACTCTTTACAATTTCCTCAGACGTTATTTCATTTTTTTCTAATTTATCCACTAATTCATGAACAGTTAATTCATAAAGTTCCATCTAAGAATCTCCTCTCTTAATTAATCACTTTTGGAATTTGGAACATTCCCTCCTCTTGACTTGGCGCATTTTGCAATAAAATATCTCTATTTTTAAATTCTATCATTTCATCTTTTCTAAATACATTTTTTTGCTCTATTGCAGCAATAGTTTCATCTGTATCTGATGTATCTAACTGATTAATCATTTCAGCATAAGCTAAAATATCTTGCATATCTTTCGTATAGCCTTCAATTTCTTTCTCTGTCAAATTAAGCATTGCAAGTTTTGCAATATGAACAATCTCTTCTTTGGAAATATCTGCCATTTTCTTTTCCTCCTCACAGTTTTTCTTATTTTTGCATTATATAACGAATTTAAAAAAATTACAATAAAAAATTCAAAAAAATTAGAATAGGAATTCAAAATAAAAAGCCTACATTGAAATAAAATTTTATTTTTCAAAACTAGGCTTTTATTGAACATTATTTCTTTGGTAATGGCTTACCAACTTTTCCTGTAACAGTAACTTGATGATAATCATTTACTTCTTTCATAAAATCTTTTACAAATTCACAAAACGATTGGTATTCCTCCTTTTGTTGAATATTAACAGGATGATATTTGTCATCTTTTGTATTACTAGGTCCTACAATAATATTAACCATTTCATTTTTTTCTAAATCATAAAGTGTCATCCAACTATCACCTTCTTTTGCATTTACCATTCCAACATTTTCTTTTGTAAAGCTCATTGCCTCTCCATAGCTCATGTCTCCTCCATCAAAGGATAACGGTACAACATACAATGAACCAGTTTTAAATCCAACTGCATAATACCAATAATGCGTTGTTGTTGTAATTGTCCTTCCGCCACCACCAATATCAATTTTTTCCCATATAGCATAAGCCGCTGTATATGCTTCTGGGTCTGGAACTACTTTCTTAATAATATCTTTTACTTTTTGCTTTTCTTCACTATTCTCACCCTTTTTTTCATCAATCGTTGCTTTTATGTAAAAAATAACAAATAAAACCACTAAAGCAACTACTCCTATTACAATATACTTACTTTCCATTTCTTCCCCCTTTTATTGATTAAAATATGCTTCATTATAAGCTCGTTTTGGTCTTTCCACATAAGTTACATCAAAATTTCGCAAATCAGTTTGCATCATTTGATGTGTTATAATGCCTGTTTGATAATCACAAAATCCAACTTTACCAATTTCTGTAAAAAAATATTTTTTGCCATTAATACAAATTCCATTTTCATAAAAAATCAAAAAATCACGTAAATGAATTAATGGATACAAACTCCAAACAAGACCCAACATAAATAACACACAGAATATTAATATTCCCCTTAAACTGCTAAACCATTCTTTTAAGCCATGAATTCCTCGCACTCCTGCCAAGCAAATAAGAAGAACTAAAGCTGTTCTAATAATTACATAAATGACTATTTTAGCTTTATTAGAAGATGCTTGTGTTAATTTTTTTCCCATTTCATTTTCTTCTAAGTTCAGATTCTATCACCTCCATATTTTTTATTTGTATTTTTCTAATAAATATCCTTCTATACTAAAAGTTTCTATTTCTCCTTCATCTTCATATCTTAAACTGATATATTCCATATAAAAATCTTCTGTTTCATTTAGATTTATCAAATTATTCTCATCAAAATAGTTTTCAGCCTCCAGTTTGCTTTCTTTATGTTTTTGTATAACTTGATTTAGAAAATCACTAAAATCTAGATTTTTCTCATTTATTTCAAGAACAGTAGTTTTACCATATAATGTCTTATTTGTTTCCATTTTGCTAATTTTTCTATAATCACTAATATCTAAATTCAAATCTTTACGACGGGAAAAATATTGATATCTCGCATAATCATTTTTTCCTTCTTTATAAAAAGAATTTATTTCTTTTATTAATTCTTCTGACAAATATTCTGGTATATATTTATCTCCATTTACTTCTTGTTCCAAATAACGATAGGCACTTTTTACCTTCGCTTTTTCGATTTCATTTAAAACTGCAAACTCAGTATTTTCTGGCAACCATTTCTCAATTATTTTCTTCTGACTTAAATTAGAAATATTTTCATATCCAAATGGTGTTAATATTGCAACAAAAACAAGAACTGCCATACTAACTAATACAAAACTTAATTTCTCTTTATTTTTATAAAAAGTAAGTCCCAAACAAATCATTTGAAATACAATAAAAATACATGACACGTAACGTAGTGGCGTCACACCAAATTCTTGAATTCTAACCCCAATGGCATACATTTCTAAAAAAATAAATGGAACATATAAAACTGGTAATATTTTTGTTATTTTTCCAATCCATCTTTTTCCTTCTCCATAGCAACTCGCCATATTCCAAACTGGAAAGCCAATTATAAAAATTCCAGCTAATATTCTAAAGATAACGTTTTTGGGCATATCTCTTAAAATCAAAATTTTAGCAATATACAAATAAATAATCGCCATTGCAATAATAACTAATGGCAATAGAACATAATTTACCAAACCTTTGATAAAAGCATTCATTTCCTTTTTATTAATGCTACTAACTGAATATAAAATCGAAGGCACATAAAACAAACCATAAAGTAGCGTCAAAGTTCTTATAATTCCCATATTTGCTCTGCCATCTAATATCAACAAATTAAAAATTTCTACAATTAACACAAAACCTATATTCAAAATTACATAAATAATGCTCATATTCAACAAATCTCTAAATACACAAATAAAGTATTTCTCCAATGTTAAATCATTATTTTTAATAATTTTATAAATACTAATTAAAATTAAAACGGGAATATAAGTTGCTAAAATTTTCTCCCATATAATCGCTATATCTGGCGATAATGTCATATAAGTTAATCGCACAAAAACAAGACTGACTATTGCAGTCAAAATGTAGCTTATCATTTGATTGGTTCTTTTCGCAAAAAAAATCTCTGTAAAAAATGTTCCTACTGCCCAAATCATACAAAACATTTCTATTTTTTCTAAAATTTCTCTTGTATTTCTTGAAAAATTCTGGTCAATTATCACTGTAAACAACAATGTCAAAAATATAATAATTGACATTGTAACTGGAAATTTTCTCATCAAATCTTTTAAGTCTTGTGATAATTTTGATAATAAATTTTTTATTTTATTCATATCCTAAATATTCCTGTCTTCTATATTTATCTGTCCATCAATCTGTTGTTCTGGTTCTTCATTATCACTAAGCAAACGTTGTTTAAAAAATTCTTTATATCCCATTGCAATAATCACAATGATAATCAGTGCAAATGATAATGCTTTCCAAATGCCACTTTCCATCAAAATAATCGCAAACATACCAAAAGTTGCGCTCAATCCATACAAAATCAAAACTGCTTGTTTTTGCGTAAATCCTTTTTGCAACATTTTATGATGTAAATGTCCTGCATCAGGCTCAATAATTGCTTTTAAAGATTTGCCATGAATTAACCTTCTAAAAATAGCAAAAACTGTATCAACCAAAGGCAAAGCTAGTACAATGAGTGGTGCTACAATTACAATTGCTGTATAGGTTTTAGCAATTCCCAAAATGGAAATAATCGACAAACAATATCCCAAAAAATTTGAACCAGTATCACCAATAAAAGTTTTGGCTGGATTAAAATTATATGGCAAAAAGCCAACCAATGAACCGCATAATGCTGTAATCAAAATAATAGAAATAATTGGTGAACCATTGAGTGAAAAAATCATCAAAAGTGATACACAAGAAATAATTGAAATACCTGTTGATAAGCCATCCAATCCATCAATCAAATTCAGTGCATTAGTAATTCCTATAATCCAACAAACTGTTAAAATTTCATAAAACAATTCACTATCACTATCAATTTTGATAAACGGAATATCAATTGAATCAATAATAATTCCAGATTTGACTACAATAATTGCTGCCACAATCTGTGCCATCAATTTAATTACTGCTTTTGTCCCTTTTATATCATCATAAAAACAAACCATTCCTATGATTAATCCACCCATTGCAAATCCAAGCAATTTTGCATGATAGTCGTCTTTTGATAAATTAATATTTCCCTCCATTGTCATCACAATTAGTAAATATACAATCGATATAATAAAACCAGCAATTACAGCTAAACCACCTAGTCTTGGCATTGTAATTTGATTAATGCGTCTTTCATCCTCTGGATAATCCACCGCTCCCAACTTCTTCGCCAAACGAATTGTTTGAGGTGTCATCATAAAAGATGTCATAAATGCTATCATAAAAGCGATTGCTATATCTCCCCACATTTTAACAACCTTTCCTTTCTCATGTATACTTAATTTTTGTAAATAATTTATTTCATATTTTTGTCTTCAATATCCTCTATCATTTGTAATCTATCTGTATGTCTACCTCCCATAAATTCAGTACCAAGCCAAGCTCTTAAAATAACCACTGCTTGAGATATATTAATAAATCTCCCTGGTAAAGAAATAATATTGGCATTATTATGCGCTTTTAAAAGCTTAGCAACTTCTTCATTCCAACAAGAAGCACAACGAATTCCCCTAAATTTATTAGCAAAAATACTCATACCAAATCCAGTACCACAAATCAAAATCCCTTTTTCACAATCTTTATTTTGAACTGCTCTTGCTACTTGTTCTCCATATAATGGATAATCTGTTCTCTCTTCTGAATACGTCCCAAAATCTTTATATTCAATTCCTTGCTCTTCTAAATATTTTTTAATTTCTTCTTTTAATTTGTATCCTCCATGATCACACCCAATCGCTATCATATTTTATCCTCCTTCAATTTTGGAAATTTATATTCGACAAAATTTCCATATTTTTTATTATATATCACAAATTCATTTACACAATATTGTCTTTTTGTGAATTTTTTGTGAATTTTCCACCTCCTATCACAATATCACCTTGATAAAAAACAGCAGATTGCCCAGGTGTAATAGCTCTTTGTGGTTCTTCAAAAACAACTTTCATATATTTACCATCTTGCCAAATTCTTGCCTTTGATAACTTTGACGAATATCTTGTTTTCACCTCTACTTCCCTTGGCTCTAAAATTTCATTTACT
>CATLEX010000001.1 GCA_949927455.1 uncultured Clostridia bacterium | reverse complement strand
AGGAAGACGAAGATATCATATATGAACTTGAAGAATTAGACGATTTAGATTTGTTCGAGGAAGTAGATGATGATAAAGAGGCACAAAGTTTTGATATATTTGAAGGGTATGAAAACTTTGGAAGAGAAACTTCAACAGAAGAAGAAACAACAGAAGAGATGAAAGAATTTGACGATTTGACAGAAGACGATTTTGAACTTCCAATGGAAGAAGCAGAAGAGATAGAAGAACTTGAGGATTTGGCAGGAGACGATTTTGAACTTCCAATGGAAGAAGCAGAAGAAATGGAAGAACTTGGTGATTTAACAGGAGATGATTTTGAACTTCCAATGGAAGAAACAGAAGCGATGGAAGAATTTGAGGATTTGGCAGAAGACGATTTTGAACTTCCAATGGAAGAAGCAGAAGAAATGGAAGAACTTGGCGATTTGACAGAAGACGATTTTGAACTTCCAATGGAAGAAGCAGAAGAGATAGAAGAACTTGAGGACTTAACAGAAGATAATTTTGTGCCTGCCATAGAGTCAACAGAACAATATGAGGAACTTGAGGAAGATCAAATTGAAGATATGAAGCAAGAATATGAAGAAACAATTTCAGATGAAGATGCTCAAGAAGAAACAGATCAAAGTATTGAAGAAATAGAATTGGCCTCTTTGACTAGTTTAAGAGCGGAATATGTTTTTTTAGGGCTTTTATTAAACAATCCAAAAGCGATTTCAAGATATTACTTTTTATATGAAGATTGCCATTTTTCAAGTCAAGAATTAGATAATATTTATAGAATTATTGTATTTCGTGAAGCAGAACAATATGCGTCAGCTGATGCTAAAGAAGGCTTTAAACTTCCAATGGAAGCTGACGATACATATAATTTACAGTTACAATTAAAAGAAATTGCAAGTGAAAAAAATTATGATATTGAAATGGTTTATACCATTTTGAAGAAATTGTTTATTTTAAAGAAAAATTATTTAGCTGCTCCTACTAAAATTATTCGTGATAGCATATTAGATATTGTAAATTATAAATTATATAATGAGATGACAGTCGAAGAAGTAGAAAGTGCAATTGAACAAATTGGGGTAACAGCAAGTTTAAGTCAAGGACGTTTGACAGACAATGCTACTGATTTCTTATTAAATGAAGAAAGTGTATTAGCAACAGGAGCAGAATTGCCATTTCCAATTTTGTCAAGTGTTTTTAAAGGAATTAGAAAAGGGGAGACTTGTTGTTATGCAATGCCTTCTAATTCTGGAAAAAGTAGATTTACGATTAATATTGCTAGTTATTTGGCATTTACACAAAATAAAAAGGTTTTAATTATTTCAAATGAAATGTCAGAAGAGAAAATGAGACTTTGCTTGATTACAACAATTTTAAATAATAAAGCTTATCAAAATTTACATGGGCAAGAACTTCGTAAAAATGAAGGGGAGTTATTAGCATTAAAATTTAGACCAGACAAGAAAAAAGATATAGAATTAGATGAAGATGGCTATATTGTAAGAAAAGATAACGAGCCAATGGAAGATTTTGTAGAAAGGTTAAATGAATTTTCAACAGAATTTAGACAAACGATTGCTGCAACAGAATGGCTTAATGAGCAACTTGAAAATTCGATTTATTTTATTCACATAACAGAACATACAAATGAAGATATTCGAAAAATTATTATGAATTATTATTATAGAGAAAATATTGAATATATTTTCTATGATACTTTAAAAGCAGATACAGAAAATATTGGAAATGGTGATGAGGTAAAGAAAACGGCTACTATTCTTTCAAATTTAGCGCAAAAGTTTCAAATTTTTATTGGTTCATCAATGCAGTTATTAGAAAGTAGTACATTGCCTGTTAATTTGACAATTAATGATATGTCAGCAAGTAGAACTGTGAAAGAAGTTTTGGATACTCTTTGTTTAATGAAGCAAATCAATCCACAAACTCTTTCAAAATATGAGTATTCAAAGATTGAAGAGGCAAAAGAATATGAAAATTTAGAGAATTTTGCCGATCCAGATGTAAGATATTATATTTGTGTGGTTGATAAAAATAGAGCTGGTGCGAAACCTACTTTGCTATTTCGATTAAATTTAGCGTATAATGAATGGGAAGAGTTGGGATATGTACGATTGAAACAGGAATTCTTGAATTAATACAAAATCAAAAAAGGGCTGTAAAAAATAGATTTTTTATAGTCCTTTTTTTCTATATAAAAAACTTACATTTTTCTAAACACACCAGTTACTTTTCCTAAAATTTCACAGTTTGGAACAATAATTGGTTCCATAGTTGAATTTTCTGGTTGCAATCTAATATGATCTGTTTCTTTATAAAAAGTTTTTACAGTTGCTTCATCTTCAATTAAAGCCACAACAATTTCCCCATTAATTGCTGAATTTTGTTTTCTGACTAAAATGTAATCTCCATTTAAAATTCCAGCTTCAATCATGCTCTCCCCTCTAACAACAAGCATAAAACTTTCGCTATTTCCCACAAAATCCAAAGGAATAGGAAAGGTATCAGTTATATTTTCAACTGCTAAAATTGGTTCTCCAGCTGTAATTTTTCCAACAATTGGAACATTTACCATTTCTCTATCAGAGTAAAATTCTTTCTCAAATGTTTCCTGCTCTTCCTCTAAAGCACCACCTTTTAATAATTTCAAAGTTCTACCTTTTTGACTTTCTTTTTTAATATAGCCTTTGCGCTCTAAGGCTTCCAAATAACCATGCACAGTAGCCGTTGATTTTAAGCCAACAGCTTTGCCAATTTCTCTTACAGATGGGGGATAGCCATTTGCTTTTATTTGTTTTTCAATAAATTTCAATATCGCTTTTTCTCTTTTATTAATACTATTGGGGTCTTTTTTCTTCATAAAATATCACTCCTTTTTACTTTTTTATGCAGAGAAATTTTGTTTGCAGAAACATTTTATCACAAAACATTTGATTTGTCAAACAAAAGTTTACTTATTTTTGAATTTACTATTTTCAAAAAATAAAAAAGCTGAATACATGAGTATTCAGACTTTTGATTTATAATATGATGCAAATTAATCCGCCACTACCTTCATTGACAATTCTTTGAAGTGTTTCTTGTAATTTTCCTTGTGCATCTTCAGGCATTTTGTTTAGCTTGTTTTGCAAACCTTCATTAACCAATTCATGCAAACTTTTTCCAAAAATATTAGATTCCCAAATTTTCTTTGGATCATTCTCAAATTCTGCCAGCAAATATTTCACCAAATCTTCTGACTGTTTTTCACTTCCCACAATTGGCGAAACTTCTGTTTCTGTATCAATTTTTATCATGTGAATAGAAGGTGCTTTAGCTTTCAATTTCACACCATATTTTTGACCTTGTTTTACGATTTCAGGTTCTTCCAATATCAAATCATCAATTCCAGGAGTTACAATTCCATAACCTTTTTCACCCACTTCATGAAGTGCATATGCCAATTTGTTGTATTCCCTTTGAGCACTTGCGAGTTCTGTAATACATGAGAATAGCTCACCTTCATTTTTGATTTCAACACCTGTAATTTCAGTCAGCGTATTGTAGAATAAACTATCTTGTAGATCCACACCAATGGTCACAACACCATTTCCAAGATTAATTTCATCCACATTCACTTTTTTAATTTCTTCACATTCTTCTAATTTGCTATAGCAGTCATTGACGTCTTTTAAGCGTTTTGTGTTCTCAAATGTTTCTTGTACTTTTTCAAACAAGTTTGATTTTAGTGTATTTCCAGCGCCCAAACCGTTAATCCATCTTGGGAAACGAATATTAATTTTGTCAATCATAAATTCATATAACAATTTTGAAAAAATCTCGTTGATATCTTCCAAACTAAGATTTTCGCAATTAATTGGCATAACTGGTGTTTGATATTTTTCTGCCATACGATTTGCCATTTCCAAACTATAATTATCCATTGGATTTTGGCAATTCATCAAAATAATAAAAGGCTTATTCAATTCCTTTAATTCATTAATAACCCTACTTTCAGGTTCTTCATAATCCTCACGAGGAATATCTGTGATACTTCCATCTGTTGTAATCACAATTCCAACTGTTGAATGTTCTACAATTACTTTTCTTGTGCCAAGTTCAGCTGCTGTTTCAAAGGGCATTTCTTGCTCTGCCCAAGGAGTTTTTACCATACGAGGCGTGTCATCTTCCAAATAACCAAGTGCATTGTTAACCAAGTAACCTACACAATCCACCAATCTTGTTCTCATTTTCATATTATCAGCCAAGCTAATCTCAATTGCCTCATTAGGAATGAATTTTGGTTCAGTCGTCATAATGGTTCTGCCACCAGCACTTTGTGGAAGCTCGTCAATGGCTCTCTCTCTTTTGTAGTCATTGTCAATGTTTGGCAAAACTAATAGTTCCATAAATCGTTTGATAAAAGTCGATTTTCCAGTTCTTACAGGACCCACCACACCAATATAAATATCCCCATCAGTTCTGTTTTTGATGTCCTCGTATATTTCAAAATTTTCCATAAAAATACCTCCGCTATCGATTTGTACATCTTTATATTTACAATACTATTCGGACGATATCGTTTTATGACAAAATTTATTTTATATTTATGAAATATCCATTAACTTATATTTCAAACCCGTATTCCTTTTTTTAATATCAAAATTTTGAACCATCATTTCAATTAGATTTCGATTTCCAATGATAATCAGCATTTTTTTTGCTCTTGTCATACCAGTATAAAGCAAGTTTCGTGTCAAAAGCATGCTAGATGCCTGTGGCACAACCAAAATCACAACATCGAATTCGCTTCCGTTGTGCTTTGTGAATAGTAATTGCATAGGCATGTTCCAATTGATCTAATTCTGAAAAAGCATACCAAGCTGTTTTTCCATCATCAAACTGGACTTCTATATTTTTATCGGTATTGTTTATTTTGGAAAGAATACCTAATTCTCCATTAAAAACGCCACTTCCATGTTCTGTGCCTAAATTGGTGGCAACATTTCGTTTTTCCAAATAAATATCATAATTATTTTTAATTTGCATGACACGGTCGCCTTCACGAAATTCAATTTCGCCATATGTTTTACATTTGATTTCCTCTGTTTTGGGGTTGAGCACATTTTGCAAATTCTTGTTGAGTTCTTTTGTTCCAAGCTTTCCCTTTTTGGTAGGTGTCAAAATTTGAATATTTTGGAGAAAGTCATAGTCCCCATAATTTTTTAGCCTGCCATTACTCAAACTTATTACTTGGTACAAAATTTTTTCTGTGTTTACTTCATTAATATAGAAGAAATCTTCTAAAGAATTTTCTTCATAATCCTTTTTTTCAGTAAAACTAATTCCTTTATTTACATTATGCGAATTCACAATGATTTTGCTTTTTGCAGCTTGTCTAAAAATTTTGTCCAAAGAAACTGTCGCAAATTTTTCACTTTCTATTAAATCACGTAAAATATTTCCTGGACCCACTGACGGAAGCTGATTTACATCTCCGACAAAAACCAATTTAGTTCCTAAGTAGACAGCTTTAACTATATAATTCATTAAAAAGATATCTACCATTGACATTTCATCAATTACCAGAACATCTGCATCAATGAGAGCCATTTCATGATCAATGTTTTTCAATTTGTCATCTTCAATTTTTCCAATTTCTAATAATCGATGAATGGTTTTTGCATCTTCGCCAGTTGTTTCATACATCCTTTTTGCCGCACGACCAGTTGGTGCACACAAAACAATTTTCTTTTTATGGGCTTTGTAAATTTCAATCAAACACTTAATAATGGTGGTTTTTCCAGTACCTGGACCTCCTGTAATAATGGATACATTATTTTCATTGACTTGGGCGATTGCTTCAAATTGTTTTTCAGATAATTCAATTGTCATTTTTTCACCTTGTTTTTTAATTTCTTTTTCAAAGTGCTTAATTTCCTTTACATTTTGACAATGATTTAGCAAATCTAAGCGTTCGCACACATTTTTTTCTGCCTTATAAAAAGGATATAAATATACCCAATCAATTTCTTTGCGTTTTTCAATCACAATTTCTTCTGTCATACTCAAATTAATCAAGTTATTCATGATGTTTTCTTGCGAAACTTCCAAAATTTGCTCTACATATTGCAGCAGATTTTCTTGAATTACGCAAGTATGCCCATTATAACTTGATACTAAAAGAGCATATTTGATACCACTTTTAATACGGTCATCTGAATTTTGAGAAATGCCAATTTGAAGCGCAATTTTGTCAATTTTCGTAAAATCCACACCATATGCCACATCAACTAAAACATATGGATTTTCTGCAATTTTTTCAATGGCATTTTTACCGAGTGCATCATACACTTTTTTTGCATTGTTTGCTCCAATTCCAAACTTCTCTAAGAAGCTGACAATTTGCCAAACTTCCCATTTTTCATTAAATTCCTCGCCAATTTCAATAGCACGTTCTTCTGTAATTCCTTTTACTTCAGATAATCTTTTATAATCTGTCTGGAAAATCTCTAATGTTTTGTCACCAAACTTTTCAACAATTCTTTTGGCTGTGGCAGGACCAATTCCTTTTATTGTTCCACTTGACAAATATTTACTAAGCGATTCCACAGTTTGTGGCATTAATTTTTCAAATGAGTCAATTTTAAATTGCTCACCATAATCTTGATGTATTACCATTTTTCCATATAACTTTAAAGAATCACCAATTTCCACAAATGGCAAATACCCAACAACTGTGAGAGTTTCATTTTCTAGTGTTGTAAAAATGGCAATGGTATAATTGTTATTGTCATTTTGATATAAAAATTCTTCGATTTGACCTTCTAATTCCATGCTTACCTCGTACAAAAATATGTTTGTATAATTCTATCAAATTATCTTTTATTTTGCAATAAAAAATCTAAAAAAACTCATAATGGAATATTGACAAATTCTAATAAAAATTATATGATAGAAATGGATTAATTAAAGGAGAATTTTATGGAAAGAAATAATTATAGTACACCACTTGCAGGAAGATATCCGAGCAAAGAAATGAATTATATTTGGTCTGAGACAAGCAAATATTCAACTTGGAGAAAATTGTGGGTGGCACTTGCCGAGACAGAAAAAGAACTTGGAATTGAGATTACAGAAGAACAAATTAATGAAATGAAGGCACATATTTTTGATATTGATTATGATGTTGTGGCAAAAAGAGAGGCAGAGTGTAGACATGATGTGATGGCACATGTGTATGAGTTTGGATTGAAATGTCCAACAGCTAAGCCAATTATTCATTTGGGTGCAACTTCATGTTATGTGACGGATAATACAGACGTGATTTTGATGACAAATGCGTTAAAATTAATAAAAGAAAAATTAGTAGTTGTTATTGAACATTTGAAAAGTTTTGCAGAAAAATATAAGGGTACAACTTGTTTGGGATATACGCATTTTCAACCAGCGCAACTAACAACTGTTGGAAAAAGAGCGACTTTGTGGTTGCAAGATTTGTTAGAAGATTTGGAAGAATTAGAATTTGTAGAAAGTCACATGAAATTGCTTGGTTGCAAGGGAACAACTGGTACGCAAGAAAGTTTTATGAAGCTATTTAAGGACGAAGAAAAAGTAAAACAGATTGACGGAAAAATTGCGGAGAAAATGGGTTTTGATAAAGTTTATGCAGTATCTCGGACAAACGTATACCAGAAAATTAGATAGTAGAGTTCTTAGTGTTTTAGCTGGGATTGCGCAAAGTGCATCAAAATTTGCAAATGATATGCGTTTGTTGCAACATGAAAAAGAGTTAGAAGAGCCATTTGAAAGTGGACAAATTGGTTCGTCTGCGATGGCATATAAACGAAACCCAATGCGAAGTGAGAGAATAAATTCACTAAGTAGACATGTGATAGCGCTTTCGATGGATCCCAATATGACAGCTAGCACACAGTGGTTAGAAAGAACACTAGATGATTCAGCGAACAAGAGAATTTGTGTGCCAGAAGCATTCTTGGCAGTAGACGCAATCTTAATTTTATATGCTAACATTGCAAGTGGAATTGTGGTTTATGAAAATGTGATTAAGACCAATATGATGCAAGAGTTGCCTTTTATGGGAACGGAAGAAATTTTAATGAATGCAGTTTTAAAAGGTGGTGACAGACAAGAGTTGCACGAAAAAATTCGTGTGTACTCAATGGAAGCAGGAAGGGAAGTTAAGGAATTTGGAAGACCAAATGATTTGGTGGACAGAATTACTGCAGATAGCACTTTTGGTTTGACAAAAGAGGAAATTTTGGTTGCATTAAATCCAGATAATTTATGTGGAAGAGCAAAGCATCAAGTAACGGATTTTATTGAAAATAATGTAAATCCTGTTTTGGAAAAATATAAGGACTTATTAAACGTAGAAATGGGAAATGTGAATGTATAATAGAAAGGGGCTGTAAAAAAGTTGGTATATTGGGTGAGAAATTTTGGGCATTTTCCAAAATTTTGCTCGCTCTTCTTAATAAAGATAGAGTTTTTTTACAGCTCCTTGTTTGAGTAGGAAAAAGGAGGAAAAAATGGCAAAGGTAAATGTCGTATTGGGTTCGTTTTATGGAGATGAAGGAAAAGGCAAAATTATTGATTTTCTATCAAAAGATAGTGATTTTGCGGTAAGATGTACAGGTGGCAATAATGCAGGACATACAATTGAAGTAAATGGAAAAAAGTTTGCGTTTCATTTGATACCATCTGGAATTTTAAATCCAGATACAAAGGCAATTATTGGAAATGGTGTTGTAGTGGATCCTAAAGTTTTAGTTGGAGAAATCGAAAGTTTAAAAGAAAATGGATATGATGTGAAAAATTTATATATTAGTGATAAGGCACATGTAATTTTTCCATATCATATTGAGTTTGACCAATTATTAGAAAACTTAAGAGATGAAAATGATAAAATTGGGACAACGAAAAGAGGAATTGGTCCAGCGTATTGTGATAAGTTTGAAAGAAGTGGAATACGTATAGAGGATTTTATTTCTAGTCGATTTGAGAGTTTGCTAAAGAGAAATGTAAGGCAACGAAATAGAATTTTGGAATTATATGGATGTACGCTATTTGATAGTGATAAAATTTTGCAGGAATATAGAGAATATGCTGAATATTTGAAACCGTATGTGACTGATACAGTTTATATGTTACATAGAGCTTTAGAAGAAGATAAAATGATTGTGTGTGAAGGAGCACAAGCGACTTTGCTAGATATTGATTTTGGAAGTTATCCATTTGTTACATCTTCTAATCCAACCATTGGTGGAATTTCAACAGGTAGTGGAATAGGTAGTAAATATATTAATGAAGTGTATGGCGTTTTGAAAGGATATTCTTCAAGAGTGGGAAGTGGACCATATATTACAGAAGAGGATAATGAAATTGGTGATAAAATTAGGGAATTGGGACATGAGTATGGAACTACAACCAAAAGACCTCGTCGTTGTGGTTGGCTAGATGCAGTTGCTTTGAAATATGCAGTCATGTTAAATGGGATGACAGGACTTGCTATTAATCATGTGGATACAATTGGAAAATTGGATAAAATTAAGCTATGTGTGGCATATCGACATGATGGTATAGAAGATATGAGGTTTTCTACTAATCCAGATTATGTAGAAAAATGTGAACCAATTTATGAAGAATTTGAGGGAAACTTTGGTGATATTTCCAATATAAAAAAACGTGAAGATTTGCCAGAAAATGCGAAAAAGTATTTAAATCGAATTGAAGAATTAGTGGGTGTGCCAGTTAAATTTATTGGAACAGGTGCAGGTAGAGATGAATTAATTGTAGATTAGAAATTGCCAATAGAGGCTTCGTGAAAAACGGGTCTCTTTTTTGATAGAAGATAAAAATATGAATTTTAAGAAAGTTTTTTGGCCAAAATATGACAAAAAGTGCTAGAGATTATCTAGCACTTAAAATTTAGCTTAATGCTTAAAATGTCTCATGTGAGTGAAAATCATGGTTATGCCATATTCATTGCATTTGTCAATTGAAAGTTGATCTTTTTTTGCACCGCCAGGTTGAATAATAGCAGTAATTCCTGCTGCATGAGCAGCTTCCACGCAGTCGTCAAAAGGGAAAAAAGCATCTGATGCTAAAATGGCGTTTTGTGTTGCAGTTTCGCTTATTAATTCTTTCGCATGTTCTACACATTGTTTGGTTGACCAGATTCGATTTACTTGTCCAGGACCAATACCAACGGTTTGCTTATCTTTAGCAAGTGCAATTCCGTTGGATTTCACAAACTTGACAACTTTCCAAGCAAACATCAAATCTTCCAATTCCTTTTCAGTTGGAGCACGGTCTGTTACAACTTCATAGTTATCTAGCAATTTTGCATCAATGGTTTGAACAATAATGCCACCATTGATTTTTTTGATATCATATGAATTTTTAGGTTGTTTTACAGTAATTTCTGGTAGTTCTAAAACACGAACATTTTTCTTTTTTTGTAATGTTTTTAGAGCTTGTTCTGTGTAGGAAGGAGCAACAATGACCTCCAAAAACATTTCTGACATTTCTTTTGCAATTTCTTCTGTGATTTCACGATTAGAAACAACAATGCCTCCAAAAATGGACATGTTATCAGCAGAGTATGCTTTTTGCCAAGCTTTGTAAATATTGTTGTCACTACCAACTCCACAAGGATTTCCATGTTTACAAGCAACAATGGTTGGTTCGTCAAATTCTTTTAGAAGTTCTAAGGCACCATTGGTGTCATTGATATTGTTAAAAGATAACTCTTTGCCATTTAATTGCTTTGCTGTGACTAGAGAACCTTCACATTTTCCAACTTCTTTATACAAACAGCCAGTTTGATGTGGATTTTCACCATAACGCATTTCTTGTACTTTTTCAAAGGTTAAAGAAAGTGTAGCAGGGTATGAATGATCAGCACGTTCGTTTTTTATGTAATTGCAAATCATGGCATCATAGTTTGCAGTATGTTCAAATACTTTTTGCATTAAGTAAAATTTTGTATCAAGAGATACTTTTTTGTTTTCCTTTAATTCGGTTAAAACTTTTTCGTAATCTGCAGGATCTGTGATGACAGTTACATCTTGGTAATTTTTTGCAGCAGAACGAAGCATTGTTGGACCACCAATATCAATATTTTCAACACATTCCTCGCGTGAAACATGTTCTTTTAGAATAGTTTGTTTAAATGGATACAAATTAACAACAACAAAATCAATAGTATCAACATTCAAATCAGCCAATTGCTTCATATGATTTGGATTGCTTCGCATTGCCAAAATTCCTGCATGGACTTTTGGATGTAGGGTTTTTACACGTCCGTCCAAACATTCTGGAAATCCTGTTAAATCAGAAATTTCGATAGCATTTATGTTGGCTTCTTTTAGTTTTTTGTAGGTTCCACCAGTTGAAATAATTTCAATACCAAGACCTTCTAGTTCTTTGGCAAATTCGATAATGCCAGTTTTGTCAGATACACTAATTAAGGCTTTCATTTTATTCCTCCTTTTCATTTTCAAAATAAACTTCATCTCACTTCAAGTCAAAAAAAGTATATCACAAAATTTGGAAAAAGTAAAGCAAAAATTTAATGTTATGTAAATTTTATAAAATAAATCTCAAAAATGACTTTCTTTTTTTGAAATTTGTGGTAAAATGTAAAAAGGAATTGGTATTATAAAAAGGAGGTGAAGTAAATGAATTTCTTATTAACATTATTGATTGGAATAGTTGCAGGAGTAATAGATGTATTACCAATGATTAAAATGAAAGTCGATAAATACTCAATACTATCAGCATTTGTATATTATTTAATCGTTCCTTTTGTTATTTTTGGAATTAATTGGTTTGGTAATATATGGTGGTTAAGAGGAGGAGTTATCGCTATTCTTATGGCAATTCCAGTTATTATTTTAGTTGCGAAAGAAGATAAAAAAAGCCCAGTAGCAATGACAATAATGTCTATTGTTTTAGGAAGTGTTATTGGTGTTATAGGACATTTTTTGAAATTAATGTAAGCAATAAATCACAAATGTAAATGGAGAGAAAATGAAAAAAATAAAATTACAAGATAATAAAAAATCATATATAAAAATAGTTGTTTTTGGTTTAATTATTGGCGCAGTAACGGAGTTAGTAAATTTACTGCCTAATAATGATATGTTAGGCTTGAGTTCTATTGCAGGAGCATTTGGCTTTTGGATATTTACAACTACTTTTATGATATATTTGAGTTGTTCTAATAAAAATGCAATGATTAATACTTTCTTATATTTAGCAAGTATGTGTTGTAGTTTTTATTTGTTGCAGGGACTAATTAAATTTTTTACACCAAATGTTATAGTAGATGGTTTAATAGAATGGAGTCATTTATTTTTTTGGATTATGATATCAATCATATGTGGAATAGTTGCCTATATCCTTTATTATTGGAATAGAAATAATCAGTTTAGCAATATTTTATATGCTTTACCGATTGCAGGAATGTTGATAGATACAATTAATAATTGTTTAAAATTTTACTATTCAAAGACTCAACTTTTAGGAGCTATTTTAGATGTAATTTTTCTAATCATTATGTTTTGTTTGTTTATAAAAAAATCCAATAAAAAAATAATTTTTATCATTACAATTGTGCTAGTAGCGATAATTGGAAATTTTACTATTTTTCCAAAATCTCATAATTTAACAACTGAAGCAACAATCGTTTGTGAATTAAATGGAGAAGAAGAAACTTTTTATATAAAGATTAAGGATGGGGGAGAAATAATTGAAAAAACAGGTGATGAAAAAATATATAAAGAAATTGATATTGATTCATTAAAATCTGTTCCAGAAGTGGTACATGCTTTACAAGATTATTATGAAAGTAAAGGCGGAAGTTGTAGTACAAGAAAGTAGCGATAACTTACAAGTTATGGAATGATAAAAAAGGAGAAAGATATGATTGTTAAAAATCCAAAATTTGAAATATCGGCAGTGGGACCGAAACAGTATCCGAAAGGAAACTTGCCAGAAATTGTGTTAGTAGGAAAATCGAATGTAGGAAAATCTTCTTTTATTAATACCATGTTAAATCGAAAGAGTTTGGCAAGGACAAGTAATACGCCAGGAAAAACACGACAAATTAATTTTTATAATATTGACGATTTATTTTATTTTGTGGATTTGCCAGGTTATGGTTATAGTAAAATGTCCAAACAAGAAAAAATTATTTCAGGAAATTATATTGAAGAATATTTGCAAAAGCGTGAAAATATTGCGTTAGTCGTACATTTGCTTGATATTCGTCATAAGCCAACACAAGACGATTTGCTGATGTATGATTATATTTTGCGCTCTAATTTGCCATTTATGGTTGTGACGAATAAAGCTGATAAAATTGCTGTTACAAAAGTAGAGACAGAAGTTGAGAAAATCAAACAGTTTTTAGGGATCTCATATAGCACAATTTTACCATTTTCTGCTGAGAGGAAAATTTATACAGAAAAAGTTTGGCAAGAAATTGAAAAATACATAAAAAATTGAAAATTGCATAAAATAGTAGCGGTGATTTTATGGAAGAAGAATTTATTAAAGAAATTAAGGTGACGAATCAAGCACAAGCAAGTTCGTATGAAGAACTCATGAGTAATCTTGAGAAAACAAAGAGAAACTTAGAAGCTGATTATGCTAATTTGCAGTACATTGATGATCAAAGTTTGGTAGATTATTATACGTATAAAATTAAGTCAGACCAAGCACAATATGATTATTTAATTAAGCAAGCAAAAAGAGTAGAAACAGGAACGTATTTATAAGGAGAAAAAATGGAAAAGATTTTTGAACTAGGTTTAGTTTTGGGGAGATTTCAAACGTTTCATAAAGGGCATAAACAATTGATTGATGTAACTAGAAATTTATGCAAAAAAACACTTATTTTGATCGGTTCTGCTCAGGAAAGCGGAACCTCTAGAAATCCTTTTAAATTAGAAATAAGAAAAGAAATGATTTCTCAAATTTATGCACAAAATGATGTAAGCATTTGTGCCTTAGACGACATGACAAATGAAGATGATATTTGTTTTGAATGGGGAAGTTACATATTAGAAAATGTGGAAAAAATGATTGGCAGGTTGCCAGATTTAATGGTGTATGGCAAAGATGAGTCGCGCAAAGGCTGGTTTTCAGATGAGGACAGTAAAAAGTTTTCAGAACTTATGATAGCACGTAATAAAATCAATATTTCTGCTACAAAATTAAGGGAGTTTTTGGTGCAGGATAAAAAGCAAGAATGGCAGAAATATGTGCCAGAAGAGATTTGGGACAAGTACGAAGTTTTAAGAGAAGAATTGTTGAAACTAAAATAAGAACGAAAATACGAAGGAGAAATATATGAGACAAGATATAGCGATGAAATATAATCGAAGAATTTATCCAGTTTATAAAGCAATTGGTTGGGACCCATTATTTTATTCAGCTGTTATATTTTTGTTTTTAACGCAAGTAAAAGGAATTGATGCGGCAAAAGTGTTGTATGCAGAATCTGCTTATTCATTATTTGGGTTAACTTTACAAATTCCATCTACCATTTTAATTGAAAAATTGGGAAGTAGAGAATCATTGATATTTGGTAATTTTTTAGTCACAATTCAAGTTGCTATGATGATTTTTACTAATCATTTTGCTATTTTATTAATGGCATATATGATATTAGCATTAGGAACTTCCATGAAAGACATTTCGGAATGTAGTGTGCTATATGATGCTACCAAAGTTTGCAAAGGTAAGAATTCGCTAGGAAAAATTGATGCTAAAGGTTCGTCAGCTAGTTATGCTTTAATGGCGATTTCATCTGTTTTGGCAGGCTATTTGTTTGTAATTAATCCATATATTCCCATTATATTATCTACTTTAACTTCCTTGCTGGCAGTTATCATTGCTTATCGTTTTGAAGAAATAGAGGGAGAAGAAAAGAAAAATACAACAATTGCAGAAAGTGTAAATGATTTGAAAAAAGGATTTAGTTTTATTTTTCAATCTAAAAGATTAAAAGCACTGTTACTATTTATGTCCTTATTTGTTGGAATTTTGATGATGATTTCCACTTATGAAAAAAGTTTATTAAAAGACTTAAATGTAAAGCCACAATATTTTGGGATTATTTTTGCAATTCTAACTTTGGTGCAATGTTTTGCAGTACAATTTCAAGATAGAATACATAGAAAATTTAGCAATAAAACATTAGCTTTTTTGTCTATTCCAGTTTTTATATCTTTTATTGTGATTGGCATGGTTGCAGGCTTTTGGGAAAATAGAATGGTTACGATAATAGTTGTGTTTAGTATGTTTTGTGTGCAGCATTTTTTGAGAGCTCCTTATTGGACACTAGAAAATAAATATATTACCAATTTTACAAATCCAGCTATTCGTGTAAAAATTTTATCAGCTAGTAAATTTGTGAAAAGAGTGGCAAGAATGTTAATTTCTTTTTTAGCTGGTTTGTTGTTAGAATATTATAGTACAAGTAAAGCATATTTTATGATAGGAGCAGTAGGACTTGTCTTGATATTATTGATATTAAAATATATGCAAAAAAGAGTTGGTTTAAATCCAGAAGAATATAACAAACAAGATATAGAATATATGGTTTCAAAAGATTAATTTTTAGAGGTTGTAAAAAAGTTTTAGAAAAATAAATTTTTTTACAACCCTTTCTTTTTTATGTTATTTGTGATATAAATATACAAAGGAGAAAAGATATGCAGGAATATACCAGTAAAGAAGTGTTTAATCAAAGGTTTATGGAAATGAATGGTGACCCAAAAGTAAAAAATAGAGAAATTGCTTATGATAATTGGCTTGCAGATTATGAGGCAGAAATTGAAAAATGTGAAACTGTAATTGTCGATTTGGGTTGTGGATTGGGAAATAATACCTATTTTTTAATCGAAAAAGGAAAAGAAGTTTTGGCGTGTGATATTTCAGAAGTGGCAATTGAGACTTTGCAAAAGGACGTTCCACAAGCGAAAACGAAATTATTTGATATGACACAAAAGTTTCCGATTGAAGATAATTATACAGATATTGTAATTGCTGATTTGTGTTTGCATTATTTTACAAAAGAAGTGACCAAGAAAATGATTGCAGAAATCAAAAGAATTTTGAAACCAAATGGATTGCTTTTATTTCGTGTGAATTCTATTCATGATGATAATTATATGTTAAAACAAAGTACACTAGATAAGGATTTTTTCTGGGAAGAAAAACAGCAAAAAAGCAAAAGAGTTTTTCATGAAGAAAGTATAAAAGAATTTTTTGCAGATTGGAAAATTGAGAAAATTCAAGAAGAAAAAATGTTGCGATATTTTAAAGAGAAAATTGTTTGGAATTGTGCTGTTCGAAAAGTTTAAAAGAAAGAAGGTTAAAATTTTGAGAGTATTGGTAGGAGGAATTATTCGAAAAGAAAACAAAATATTAATGATACAAGAGGCGCAAGAAAATTGCTATGGGCAATGGAACTTGCCAACTGGAAAGTTAGATGATGGAGAAAGTATTTTTGAAGGAGCTGTTCGCGAAATTTTTGAAGAAACAGGTTGCAAAGTAAAATTGACGAAAGTTTTGCCGATTTTATCTTCAAGAAAACCAAGTCTTGTAAGAATTATTTTTTTGACAGAATTATTAGAAGAAAATATTCAGTTTGATAAAAATGAAATTTTAGATGTCAAGTGGATGGAAATAGAAGAAATTAAGAAAATGCCAAGGAATGAGTTAAGGGCTTATGAACATATTTTAGAAGACATTAGACAAATGGAGGAAAGTGAAATTTATTCTTTGGATATTATCAGAGTTATGGATAGAAAAGAATGTGAGGAGGTATAAAAATGCATATAATTGTAAGTGTTTGTATTCAAGAGGAAGGGAAATTTTTGATTGTACAAGAGGGAATTCCAAAAGCGTATGGTTTGTGGAATTTGCCGGGTGGTCATTTGGATGATGAGGAAGATTTGCTAGAAGGTGCAATGCGAGAAGCGAAAGAAGAAACTGGTTTGGATATAGAAATTACTGGAATTATGTCTATACAAAGAAATATGATACATGGTTTAAATCATGTGAGAATTATATTTAATGCCAAAAGAATTGGTGGCGAAATTGCATTTGATAAAGATGAAATTTTAGATGTTAAATGGGTAACGCCAGAAGACGCAGAAAAAATGGATAAAGCTACTTTAAGGGAATATGAATTGTTTTTGGATCATGTGCAAGATGTCAAAAATCACAGAAACTATCCATTAGAGATGATTAAGACTTTTAAATAGGAGGTTTATATGGAAAAATTATTGGTTTTAGGAACTGGTGGAGGTTTGACAACAAAATGTTATAATACATGTTTTTTGCTACAAAATCAGGATCAATACTTTTTGGTAGATACAGGAGCAGGAGCGCAGATTTTAAATCAAATACAGAAGGCAAATGTAACTTTGAACCAAGTTCATGATATTTTTATTTCGCATAAACATGTAGACCATTTGCTTGGAATTTTTCCACTATTGCGAGTAATATGTCGAGATATACCCAAAAACAAATATCAAGGAAATGTAAATCTATATTGTGCAAAAGAAGTGCATGAAATAATAGAAAGATTTATTTTAGATACATTTCATGATGTGCATATTGATGTGTATTATAAAAACGTAATTTTTCATGAAATTGAAAATGAGCAAGAATATTCTATTATAGGTTATCAAGTCAAAATGTTAGATTTATATCCAAATAAATTTATTGAATTTGGTTTTCAAACAAAATTAAATAATGGGAAAGTTTTTACATTTTTAGGAGATGTGCCTTGTAGTGAAAAAAATGTTGATAAAATTAGAAATACAGATTGGGTTTGTCATGAAGTTTTTTGTCGTGAAGCGGAAAATGATTTATTTCATCCACATCAGATTAATCATTCTACAGTCAAAGATGTGAGCCAAGCAATGCAGGATTTAGATGTAAAAAATTTGGTGCTTTGGCATACAAAAGATAATTGTATCGAAGAGAGAAAAGAGTTGTATACCAAAGAAGCAAAAGAATATTTTAAAGGAAATATTTATGTGCCAGATGATTTGGAGGTAATAGAATTATAGCTTTAGTTGCGCAAAATTTTGAAAAGAAAGAAGGCAAAAAATGACAGAGATTTGGGATTTATTGGATGAAAATGGAAATGAAACAGACGAGATTATGCAAGCTGGAGAGCCAATTCCAGAGGGACGTTATCATAAAGGGGCTGATGTTTGGATTGTGAATTCTAAAAATCAAATTTTAATTCAAAAACGTTCACCGAATAAAAGACTTTCTCCTAATGTTTGGGCAATGACAGGAGGTTCTGTGATAAAAGGAGAAACAAGTTTGCAGACTATTCAAAGAGAAACTTTGGAAGAATTAGGAATACACTTAAATTGTCAAGATTTGCAGTTAATTACAACTTATCAAACAGGTGATGTATGGTTAGATGAATACATCATAAAGCAGGAAATTGACTTGCAGGATATTGTGATACAAAAAGAGGAAGTATCGGATGTAAAATGGGCGACTTATGAGGAAGTTGAGCAAATTTTCGAAAGTGGGCAATTTTTGAAAAATCGTTGGGAGTTTGTAAGAAGTTTTATCAAAGATTTTTGGAAAAATTAAGAGATTGCAGATAAGAAAGAGAGAAAATATATGAAAATGGCGATTAAAAGAGGAATAGTTGTAGCGTTTGGTCTAGCTTTACAAATTTTACTTACCTTATCAGTTTACCTATTTTTAGGGGAACATATTGCAATGATTAGTGTATTTTATGGAATATTAGGATTTTTGCTAGTGCTAGGATTAATCAGAAATAGTAAAAGTTATTCATATACGTTACCATGGATTATTATATTATTGTACTATCCACTTGTTGGAACATTAATGTATTTTATAATTGGAAACAATAAACATAACAGCAAAGTGTTAAAAAGTATTGTGCAAAGTGAAAAAGATGCCAAAAAATATTTTGTACAAAATCCTAAAATTAGAAAAGAATTTAAGGATAATAGCAGAATTCGATATTTGAGTGATTTTTCTGGCTATCCAGTTACTAAGAATAATGAGGTTATGTATTATCCATTAGGAGAAGATGCTTTTAAGGCAATGTTAGAAGAGTTAAAGAAGGCAGAAAAATTTATCTTTTTTGAATATTTTATTGTAAATCAAGGGACAATGTGGAATGCTATCCTCGAAATTTTAGAAGAAAAAGCAAAGCAAGGCGTTGATGTCAGAGTTATGTACGATGATTTAGGATGCCTTCCAACACTCAAAAAATCATATCCCAAAGAACTAGAGAAAAAGGGAATTCAATGTGAAGTATTTAATAAATTGCATCCAATATCTGGTGTGATTATGAATAATCGTGACCATAGAAAAATATTAGTGATAGATGGAAAAGTTGCTTTTTCTGGTGGAATTAATATTGCTGATGAATATATTAATATCAATAGTCCTTATGGGCATTGGAAAGATAATGGAATAAAAGTAGTAGGAGATGCTGTTTGGAATTATACAGTTTTGTTTTTAAGTTTGTGGAATGCTTTTCGAAAAGAAGACGAAGATTTTACAATATTCAAATATGATTTTAAAGACAAAGTTTTGGAAAATGGTTATGTAGTACCATATGGAGAAAGTCCGTTAGATAGTGAAATTACAGGAGAAGATATTTATTTGAATATTATCAATCAAGCAAATCATTATGTGTATATTTTTACGCCTTACTTAATTATTGATACAGATATGATTAATGCACTAAGTTTGGCTGCTAAAAGAGGGGTTGATGTTAGAATTGTTATACCAGGTATTCCAGATAAAAAATTGGTGTATACAGTATCAGAATCGTATGTTGAATCGCTTGTGAACTCTGGTGTGAAAGTTTATAAGTATACACCTGGATTTGTACATGCTAAAGTATTTGTAGCAGATGGCCATATTGCTACTGTGGGAACCATTAATTTGGATTATAGAAGTTTATATTTGCATTTTGAATGTGGAACATATTTAGAAGATGTAGCTTGTATAAAAGATATAAAAAGAGATTTGGAAGATACGATTCAAAAAAGTCATAAAATTACCAAGGAAGAGGCAATGCCAAGTTTGTTAAAAGCTGTTTGGCAAGGAATATTAAGGCTAGTTGCACCACTAATGTGAAAAAAAGTGCTATCATTTATTTAAGAAGAATAAGAATAAATAGGAGGAAAAAGAATGGAAAGAAAATTAAAAATAGTTTTGGAGAATTGTCCACAAAATCATAAATGCCCTGCGGTAAATGTTTGTCCAGTAGGAGCATTAACACAAAAAGATTTTGAAGCGCCTACCATTAATCATGATAAATGTATAAGATGTGGTAAATGTTCAAATTTCTGTCCTAAAAAAGCCTTAGTACTAGACTAGCAACAAAAACTAAAACTAGCTATAACTTTTTATGTTATAGCTAGTTTGCTTTTATAAATGAAATATTTTTAGTTTGTTCACCAGTAGTTAAAATAATTGGATAATGATTATTTTTTGTCATCTATTCATAAGAGTGTTTACTAATTTTCCATCAGTAACTTGAAAAATGCCTCCAAATTTTTACAATAGTGTAATCAGAGTTAAAAGATATATGTGAAGGCTTAGCAAAATAAAAAACTACACCAAAATAGATGGTGTAGTTGGTGCACCAGGAGGGATTCGAACCCCCGACCTTCCGGTTCGTAGCCGAACACTCTATCCAACTAAGCTACTGGTGCATGACTAATATTATAGCGGAATTTTTTGGAAAAGTCAATTGTTTTCTAAAAATTAATCATTTTAAAGAAAAAATTTTTGCTTTAAAAATAGGAATTATTTGCAATTATTTTTATAAATATATAAAAATAAATAAAAAAATTAAATAAAACATAAAATTGTAACAAAAATGTAATATAAATTTTTATAAAAAATTGCTGCCCTTACAAAATTAATGACTTTGAGATTTTTGAAAATTTTAATATTTTTATTTCAAAAAAAATTGTCTTTTACACAGCCTACAAATACAGCATTACGACTGATAGAAACATAACGTGTAGGCATTTGACATTACTTTTTTTCGTGTTAAAATAAATTTATACAAACAAGAAATAAATATTTAGGGGGTACATTTGATGAAAGTGATAAAAAGAGATGGCAGAAAAGTAGAATATGATAGTGATAAAATTGTAATAGCAATTAGCCAAGCCAACAAAGAAGTTGGAGGAAAAGATAAAATTTCAAGAGAATCAATAGAGTTTATTACAAAGTATATCGAAAGTTTGGACAAAGCAACAATGTCAGTTGAAGATATTCAAGATATTGTTGAACGTAAATTGATGGAGTTTGGAAAATTTACATTGGCTAAAAAATATATTTTATATCGTGAAAAACATAATATGATTCGTAGAGCTAATTCAACAGATGATAGTATTTTGAGTTTGGTGCGAAATTCAAATAAAGATACAATGGAAGAAAATAGTAATAAAAATGCTTTTTTAGCAGCAACACAAAGAGATTTAATTGCTGGAGAAGTTTCAAAAGATATTACAGACCGTTTATTATTGCCAGAGAGAATTATTAAAGCTCATAATGATGGTGTATTACATTTTCATGATAAAGACTATTTTATTCAACCAATTCACAATTGTTGCTTAGTAAATATTGGTGATATGTTAGATAATGGAACTGTTATGAACGGAAAAATGATAGAAAGTCCAAAAAGTTTCCAAGTAGCCTGTACAGTTACAACTCAAATTATTGCAGCAGTAGCAAGTAATCAGTATGGTGGACAATCTATTGATATTCATTATTTAGGAAAATATTTAAAGAAAACTTATGATAAATTTTATAAAAAGAGATTTTTAAAATATGTAGAAAAAGGATACTCAAAAGAAGAAGCAAACGAAAGAGCAAAAGAAGATGCCATTGAAAGAAGACAAGAGGAATTGGCTTCTGGAGTTCAAACCATTCAATACCAAATTAACACATTAATGACAACGAATGGACAAAGCCCATTTGTAACCATTTTTATGTATTTAAATCCTAATGATGAATTTATTGAAGAAAATGCAATGATTATAGAAGAAATTTTGAACCAAAGATTGCAAGGTATCAAAAATGATGCTGGTGTTTATGTGACACCTGCTTTTCCAAAATTAGTGTATGTGTTAGATGAAAATAATTGCTTAAAAGGTGGAAAATATGATTATTTAACAAGACTTGCTGTTAAATGTTCTGCAAAAAGAATGTATCCAGATTATATTTCAGCAAAACAAATGCGTGCTAATTATGAAGGAAATGTATTTAGCCCAATGGGATGTAGAAGTTTTTTAGCTCCTTGGAAAGACGAAAATGGAAATTATCAATTTGAAGGAAGATTTAATCAAGGTGTTGTTAGCATTAATTTACCACAAATCGGAATTATTGCAAATGGAAATGAAAATAAATTCTGGAAATTATTTGACCAAAGATTAGAACTTTGCAAAGAAGCTCTGATGTGCAGACATAATGCTTTGTTAGGCACAAAATCAGATGTTAGTCCAATTCATTGGCAATATGGGGCAATTGCAAGATTAAAAAAAGGTGAAACAATTGATAAATTATTGTTTGGCGGATATTCTAGTATTTCACTTGGTTATATTGGATTGTATGAAGTAACAAAATTAATGAAGGGAGTTTCTCATACAACAGAGGAAGGTGCAGAGTTTGCATTAAAAGTTATGAATCATATGAAAGAGAAAACTCAGCAATGGAAAGAAGAAACCAATATTGGTTTTGCGCTTTATGGAACACCAGCAGAATCACTTTGTTATCGTTTTGCAAGAGTTGACAAAGAAAGATTTGGAGATATTGAAGATATTACTGATAAGGGGTATTACACAAATTCGTATCATGTGGATGTGCGTGAGAAAATTAATGCTTTTGACAAATTGAAATTTGAGAGCCAATTTCAACCAATTTCAGGTGGCGGAGCAATTTCTTATGTGGAAATTCCAAATATGAAAAATAATTTAAAAGCATTAGAGCAAGTAGTTGGATTTATTTATGATAATATTCAATATGCAGAATTTAATACAAAATCAGATTTTTGTCAATGTTGCGGATTTGATGGAGAGATTATTATTAATGAGCAAAATGAATGGGAATGTCCACAATGTGGAAATAAAGACCATGGAAAAATGAATGTAACAAGAAGAACTTGTGGTTATTTAGGTGAAAATTTCTGGAACGTCGGAAAGACTAAAGAAATTAAGTCTAGAGTAATGCATTTATAATAAGAAGTGCAAAATTAAAAAAGTAGAGTAGATGTTGGCGAAAATTTTGCTCGAAAAAATATAGTATAAGAAATAAGGGGAAATAAAAATGAATTACGCAGACATAAAATATCCAGACATTCAAGATGGAGATGGCATTCGAGTAGCATTATAT
Source organism: uncultured Clostridia bacterium (assembly GCA_949927455.1). Lineage (GTDB taxonomy): Bacteria > Bacillota > Clostridia > TANB77 > CAG-508 > Scatovivens. The sequence goes on along the minus strand of CATLEX010000001.1, from coordinate 47,218 downwards.
GTAAGTGGTTGCCATTTTCATTGCAAAGAATGTCATAACAAAGAAGCTTGGGATTTTAATTTTGGAAAAAAATTTACAAATGATACAATTGAAGAAATTATGAATTTGTTAAAAAATCATTATGTGAATGGTTTATCATTGCTTGGTGGAGAACCATTGGAGATAGCAAATCAAGAAGGCATTTTACCATTAATCAAAAAAGTAAAAGAGGAATTACCTGAAAAAGATATTTGGTGTTGGACAGGTTATGATTTTGAAAAAGATGTATTAAATCAAATGTATACTCAAAATAAAGTAACAAAAGAATTATTAAAATACATTGATATTATAGTAGATGGTCAATTTGAGATTGAAAATAAAATGGAAGATTTAGCCTTTAGGGGTTCTACGAATCAACGTAAAATAGATGTTCAAGAAAGTTTGAAAAAAGGCAAGATGGTGACATTGAAATTTGGTGATGAAGTGCGATATGAAGAACAAAAACCTAAAATTATGTATTTTGAAAGCTTTAAAAAATCGGAAAAAGACTTGACAAAAACGCTTGAAAGTAGTACAATAGCAGTGAATTTTAATCCGATAAATAATACAATTGAAGAAAATGTTTTTGAGCAGCCTAGAATAAAAATAAAAGAAGAAAAAGAAACAATGGTAGCAAAAGGAATCGATTAATTTTTGAAAAAATGTAAAATTTTAGGGGGAAATTATGGATGATATGAAGATTTTTGCTTGTAGTAAATCGGCAGAGAAATTCACAAATGAAATATGTGATTATTTAAATATTGAACCAGGGAAAATTCATCGTCAAAAATTTAAAAATGATAATAACTTTGTTCAAATATTAGAATCAGTTAGAGAAAAAGATGTATATTTAATACAAACAACAGAGCCACCTGTAAATGAAAGAATTATGGAATTATTGATTGCAGTAGATGCTGCCAAAAGAGCAACAGCAAGAAGAATTACAGTTGTGTTACCATATTTTATTTATTCAAGGTCTGATAAAAAAGACCAACCTCGTATTCCAGTAACTGCCAAATTATTTGCTCAATTAATTGAAGCGGCAGGTGCCAATAGAGTTTTAACTTGCGATTTACATAATCCAGCGATACAAGCATATTTTAATATTAATTGCGATGTATTAACTGGAAGATCAATGTTAGAGAAATATTTTGATTTAAAAGAAATTGATAATAAAGTAATTGTTGCAACAGATGCAGGAAGTTCTAAAAAAGCATATAAATATGCAGAACATTTTGGTTGTCCAATTTGTTTAGTAGATAAAAGGCGAAATGGAAATGACGATAAAACCATTGCAACTAGTGTGATTGGTGATATTAATGGAAAAAATGCTTTAGTATTTGATGATGAAGTAGATACAGCAGGTTCTATTATGGAAACAGTAGAAGTTATCAAGAAATTTGGTGCCAAAGATGTATATGTTGGTTGTACGCATGGTGTACTTTCTGATCCGGCAATAGAGCGTATTAAGAATTCTGAAATTAAAGAATTAGTTATGACAAATACAATTCCATTGCCACCAGAAAAGCAAATTAGTCAAATTGTTGTTGTGTCAATGTCAGAACTATTTGCAGAAGCAATTAAGAGAATTAATGAAGCAACTTCAATAGGAGAATTATTTGAGGCGAATTAAGTATTGACAAGTTGGCAATTCTGGGGTATAATAAAGAAGATTAAGCGAGAAGGCAAAAGGATTAATACATAAATCCCACAGATGTTTTTTAGCTTCGGAAGGAGGGGGAAAAGAAATGTCAGAAGTTAAAGTAAATGGTAACTTAGAAGAGGCACTAAAAAAATTTAAAAGACAATGTGCAAGAAATGGCGTACTTCAAGAAGTTAGAAAAAGAGAACATTATGAGAAACCAAGCGTAAAGAGAAAGAAAAAGTCTGAGGCTGCAAGAAAAAGAAAATTTTAAAACTATAAACATAAGGAGCGACAAAAAGTCGCTCTTTGTAATAGAAAAAATAAGAAAGTCAAGAGGTTATAATAACAGTTGTAGCCTCTTGATTTTTTATGTAAATTATGGTATAATAAATAGGTCAAATGCTCGTATATTCGAGTAAATAATGTAGAAAAGGAGAAAGAATATGAAAGAAGAGAAACGGGAACTTAACGTAATTCAAGAGAAGAAGCAGGAGGAAGCGGAAGAGGAAAAGTACATGGGAAGCGAACAAGAAGAACGGAAAAAGGGAAATTATTTAAGAAATTTTCTGTTGATAATGGAAATTTTATTTATTGGAATTGCATGTCTTATTGGTTATAAGACTGGCAGCGTGATAACTGAGAGAAGATGTACAGCAGAAATTGAGAAACTAAATAAGCAACAGGAAGAAAAAATGGAGCGTTTAGATGCAAAGTATAAGAAGATTGAAGATGCTTATAATGAACTAGCAGATGTTTATTTAGAAGTCGAAAAGTTACAAAGTGAAAAACGGAATATATTGAGTAACTTGCAAAAGATTTCTTCTGCGCTTCAAGAGCAATTGTCAAGAGAGATCGAATTGAAGGATTATCAAGAGAAACTTGGAAGCTATCCTGTGATAACATTCACGACTGAAATTCCGCTTGCTGGCTATTTGTGTGATACAAAGGCAGAAGCCAAAAAAGTACCAGTGAAATTAAAAACGGATTATAAAGAAGCGTTTTTAAGAATCGCTTTTAAGCCATTTGATAAAATTAAAAATATCTATTTGATAGAGCCAAATGGAAGAATACTGAAAGAGATTCCTAACAAAAAAGATGAAAATGGTATTTTGGTACCGTTAAATAAGGTAGGAATTTATACCTTAAAAATTTGTCTTAAAAATGGTTCAAAACTCTATTTAGCGTTGAACTGGAAAGAGAGAAAGTTTAGACAGGAGGAAAATCAAGACTAGAGAGCAGATAAAAATAGGCATTATTTTTGTTTTGATGATATTTACTATTATGCTCATATTGAACATAATAGGTTTGTTTTAAAAAAGACCAGAGCCGCGTGTGCAATAACATGCGGCTTTCTGATATTAAAAATTTTGTTTAAATTCTTTAAAAATTTTTCCAAAATAATAAAACCAAGAATTATGTTCTAATTGATTTGTCAAAATAATATCCATAGAACACAAAATTTTATCTTCATAATATAATGTCATAGAACCAATTTTATCATGATTTTGTATTTCAGAAGAAACACTATTTAAACAATAAAATTTTGTACTTAAAAGATTTGCTGAATTACTTTTTAAAGGAAAAGCATTAAATTCTAATTTAGAAAGTTCAATTTTTGGAGCAGTTGTAGTTTTATACAAATACACATTTTTTTCGTAATATTCTTTGTATCTTGCAAAATTTTCTTGTACATAATTGGAAATATCCACATATTCAAAATTGTCAAAAATGTAATGAATTACATTAATGCTATCACGTGTTCTTTGATTTTTCGTATCAGCCCCTAAAACGACAACAATAATATCCATATCATTTTGTCTGCAACTTGATACAAGACAACGTCCTGCGTTAAAAGTAAAACCAGTTTTTACACCATACACACCAGCTAAATTACCTAGTAGTTCATTTGTGTTAGAAATGGTACGAGAATAACCATTAATAGAGATAGTAGTAGTTTTTGTGGAAACAATTTCTTTAAATTTTTCGTTTTTTAATGCGTAATCAGTTAAAATTGCAAGCTCGTAAGCAGTTGTGTAGTGGTTTTCATCATCTAAGCCGTGAGGTGTAACAAAATGGGTATGTTTTAGATTTAATTGTTGTGCTTTTTGGTTCATAAGGGTGGCAAAATTTTCGACAGAACCAGAAATGTGTTCTGCGATAGCAACTGCACAATCATTTCCGTGAACGCATCATAAGCCCATAAAGAGCATCGTTTAAGGATATTTTTGCGCCTGTTGAAACTTCTAAACAAGAACCACGAACATTAGCTGCTTCTTTAGAAAATTCAACTGTTTCGCTTAAATCACAATTTTCTAAAACAATTATGGCAGTCATGATTTTTGTAGTAGAAGCCATAGGGACTTCTGTGTAAGCATCTTTTTCATATAGAACAGATAAAGTTTTTCGGTCAATTGCAATAATGTGTTTAGAATGGGTAGTTGGCTCTTTTTGTGTTTTAGTAGTGTCAGTAGAAACTTCAATAAAATTGTCAAGTTCATTTTCTTCTAAAAAATCATCAGCAAAACAAGATGTTGGAAGCATTAAAGCAATTATTATAAAAATAACAAATATTTTTTTCGTATTCATTTTTAATTCACCTGTTTAAATATATACAAGATAAGAAAAAATATGAATGAGATTTTTCAGAAGGAAAATGTTTAAAATTTGAAAATTTTGGGTATGATTTTTATGAGAGTTTTAAGAAAATAAAATTTCCGATGTTTTTTATAAAATGACTTGAAAATATTAAAAATTATAGATATAATTTTTGATAGAATAAAAATAGAGGAGGTACATTTTTTATGTCAGAAGTAACAGAAGAAGAGAGAAGAGAAGTCGAAGAAATGGTAAATAGCTTAGTGGCAAGGGCAAGAAAGGCAGCAGAAGAGTATAAAAAACTTGACCAAGAAACAGTAGATAGAATTGTGAAAAAAATGTCAATGGCAGGTTTAGATCATCATATGAAATTAGCTAAACATGCGGTTGAGGAAACAAAAAGAGGCGTTTATGAAGATAAAATCACAAAGAATATGTTTGCAACAGAATATATTTATCATAGTATTAAATATGATAAAACAGTTGGTGTTGTGGAAGATAATGAAGAAGAAGGTTATGTAACAATCGCAGAACCAATTGGCGTAATTGCTGGTGTTACACCAGTTACAAATCCAACTGCAACCGTTATGTTTAAATCTATGATTTCAGCCAAAACAAGAAATGTCATCGTATTTGGATTTCATCCATCAGCACAAGAGTGTAGTAGAGCTGCAGGGGAATTAATGCGTGAGGCTGCTGTTTCAGAAGGCGCTCCAGAAGATTGTATTTTGTGGATTGATAAACCATCTGTTTTAGCCACAAGTTTGCTGATGAACCATCCAGACGTTGATTTGATTTTGGCAACTGGTGGTTCAGGTATGGTAAAAGCGGCATATTCAAGTGGAAAGCCAGCACTTGGTGTAGGACCTGGAAATGTACCTTGTTATATTGATAAAACAGCAAAATTAAAAACTTCTGTAACAGATTTAGTTTTGTCGAAATCATTTGACCATGGTATGATTTGTGCTTCAGAGCAATCTGTGATTGTGGATAGTCAAATCAAAGACCAATTTCAAACATTAATGAAAGAAGCTGGTTGTTATTTTGTAAATGAAGAAGAAAGAGAAAAGTTGAAAGCAACCATGTTTATAGCTGACCAAAATAATAAACTAAATCCAGCAGTGGTTGGACAAAGTCCGAAAACAATTGCTAATTGGGCAGGTTTTGATGTGCCAGAAAACACGAAAGTATTAGTAGCATACGAAAATGGAGTGGGAGATGAATTTCCATTTTCAAAAGAGAAATTAAGTCCAGTTTTAGCTTATTATGTTGTAGAAAATAGCGATCAAGGAATTGATATGGCAGATAGACTAATTAAATTTGGTGGATTAGGTCACTCTGCTGTTATTCATTCAGAAGATAATGAAACCATTACTCAATTTTCGAATACTGTAAAAGTAGGAAGAATTATTGTAAATTCTCCATCAACTCATGGTGCAATAGGTGATATTTATAATACAAATATGCCATCACTAACACTTGGTTGTGGTACATTTGGAGGAAATTCTACAACTTCAAATGTATCTTCAGCAAATTTGATAAATTTAAAAAGAGTTGCAAAAAGGAGGGTTAATATGCAATGGTTTAAAGTTCCAGAAAAAATCTATTTTGAAGCAGGTTCTATTGGTTATTTAGAAAAAATGCCAAATATTTCAAAAGCATTTATTGTAACAGATCCATCCATGGTACAATTTGGTTATGTAGATAAAATTTTGTATCATTTGAGAAACAGAGAGCAATATGTGCATGCTGAAATATTTTCAGAAGTAGAGCCAGACCCATCTTTTGATACAATTAAAAAAGGTGTGGCAGCTATGGAAGCATATCAACCAGATGTGATTATCGCATTAGGGGGAGGAAGTGCTATGGATGCTGCAAAGGGAATGTGGCTATTTTATGAGCACCCAGATGCTGATGTAGAAGGTTTGAAATTGAAGTTTATGGATATTCGAAAACGTACGTATAAATTTCCAAAACTTGGTGAAAAATGCCAAATGGTAGCCATTCCAACGACTTCAGGAACTGGTTCAGAAGTAACTTCATTTGCGGTTATTACAGACAAAAAGAAAAATATCAAATATCCACTTGCTGATTATGAATTAACACCAGATGTTGCAATTATTGATCCAGATTTGGTTATGACGCTTCCTGCAAAATTAACGGCTGATACTGGTATGGATGTTTTGACACATGCAATTGAGGCTTATGTTTCTGTGATGGCATCTGATTATACAGATGGTTTGGCAGAAAAAGCAATTGAGCTTGTGTTTGAGTATTTGCCACAAGCCTATGTAGATGGAAGTAATCGAAAAGCACGTGAAAAAATGCACAATGCAAGTACGATGGCAGGTATGGCGTTTACAAATGCTTTCTTAGGATTAAATCATTCCATTGCTCATAAGTTAGGTGGGGATTATCATATTCCACATGGTAGAGCAAATGCAGTTATTTTGCCATATGTGATAAAATATAATGGAACAATGCCAACGAAATTTGTGTCTTGGCCAAAATATGAAAGTTATATTGCAGACGAAAGATATGCAGAAATTGCGAAGAGACTAGGCTTGCCAGCAACTTCAAAAGAAGAGGGCGTGAATTCTTTAGTAAAAGCAGTTCAAGAATTAATGGAAAAATTGAATATGCCAAAATCACTAAAAGAATGTGGTGTAGATGAGCAAGAATTTATGGCAAATTTAGATGCTTTAGCTGATAAAGCGTTTTCAGATCAATGTACAGGTGTTAATCCACGTGTGCCATTGATAGAAGAAATTAAAAAGATTTTAATTGATGCATATTATGGAAATCCAATTCAGATGTAGAATTTTGTAAATAAGGGGCTGTAAAAAACTCAATATATTTCGAGAAGATAGAGTTTTTTACAGCTCCTTGAATATTATAAAAAGATGATTAAAATATGAGGGAAGAAATGAGTAAAAAAAGAAAAAGGTATACAAGAGAAAGTTTATTATTCACAATTGTAGTATTGCTAATTGTAGTTTTTACAGAATATAAAGAAAATATTTTAAGCAACGAAACTCCAGTTTCAAATGTTATACAAAGTTCATTTAATTTACAAGAAATTCCAGAATTTTCAAATGTGCCATATGTTGTGTTGAATAATAATATTCCTAATTTTCAAGAAAGTGATGCCGTATTAGAGCCTTTTGAACAGTATAGTGAGCTGGATGAATTTGGTCGCTGTGGTGTGGCTTTTGCGAATATTTGTAAGGAAATTATGCCAAATGAGCCAAGAGGTGAAATTGGTTCTGTGAAACCTTCAGGTTGGCACACAGTAAGGTATGATGATTTGGTAGAAGGAAAATATTTATATAATCGTTGTCATTTGATTGGGTACCAATTGGCTGGTGAAAATGCGAATGAGAAAAATTTGATAACAGGCACAAGATATTTGAATGTTAAAGGAATGTTGCCATTTGAAAATAAAGTGGCTGAATATGTGGATAGAACAAATCATCATGTATTGTATCGAGTAACACCAATTTTTAAGGAAAATAATTTAGTTGCATCTGGTGTAGAGATGGAAGGTTATTCGGTGGAAGATAAGGGAGAAGGGATTTGTTTTCATGTGTATGTATATAATTGTCAGCCTGGAGTTGTAATTGATTATGCAACAGGAGATAGTCATATATAATATTTTTCAAAAAAATTTCACTTTTCCAAAAAAGTATGTTATAATATAAAAAAATAATTTAAGGAGATTTTATGAACGAAGAAAAGAAGCAGAAAAGTAGAAATTTAATTTTTGACATAATGGTTGCGATTGTAATTGTTTTATTTTCTGTGGCGATTTCGCCAAAAAGCTTACAAAATGATACTTTTTATACTATAAAAATTGGAGAATATATTGCACAAAATGGAATTTCAAATTTGACACAAGACGAGTTTTCTTGGCATGAATTGCCATATACATATCCTCATTGGTTGTATGATTTAGGAATATATTGGATTTATCATTTTTTTGGACAAGCTGGAATTTATGTTTCAACTATGATTTTTACAGCTATTTTAGGTTGGGTTATTTATTTGCTTAGTAGTAAATTTTCAAGTAATAAAGTCATGTCAAGTATAATTACCATTCTTGCCATGTATATTTTTAAGCCATATTTAGCAGCAAGAGCACAACTTGTGACATTTATTTTATTTGCTTTAGAAGTTTATTTTATAGAAAGTTTTTTACAAAAGCATAAAAAGCGATATGCTGTATATTTGATTTTGATACCACTTCTAATTACGAATTTGCATTGTGCTGTTTTTCCGTTTTATTTTGTACTATTTTTGCCTTACATTGTAGAATATTTGTGGATTACATTTTTGGATTGGAATGTGGATTATAAAATTATTGGATTTTTACTAAAAGGAATAATAAAGCTTCCAGTCAAGCAAAGCGTAAAAGAAAATTGTGAAAAAAGGTTAAATAATATTCCAAAAGCTATTGCACAAAAAAGTGAAAAAAGAGAAAAAAGGCGTAAAAATCCATACAAAATTAAAGTTGCCAAAAATTCAGCAGCAAAATGGTTAATTGTGATTGCTTTGATAGCTGCTTTAACTGGTTTTATCAATCCAACAGGATTGGGTGCATATACTTACACATATAAAACATATCAGGGAAATACGACAGATTCGATTAATGAACATTTACCTGTTACATTAATTGAAAGCAAAGAATTTTTGTGTGCGTTATGCCTATTTTTAGCAATTTTAGTTTTTACAGATACGAAAATAAGGTTAGCTGATTTATTTATGCTTGGTGGTTTGGTTACTTTAAGTCTAATGTCTAGAAGACAAATTTCAATGTTTATTATATTTTGTACACCAATTTTAGTAAGATTGATTTCTGATATGATTGAAAAATATGATCAAAAAACATTTCAGAAAATTTTTAGGTTAATGTCTTCTGTTTTACTTTCTATTGTGATTATTTTGCTATTTTCGATTGGCATGCTTAATGAACTTAAGAAAATGAAAAAAAATAATGTGGAATATGTAGATGTTGCGACTTATCCAGTAGAAGCTTCTACTTGGATATTGGAAAATTTAGATGTAGCCAATATGAAAATATATAATGAATACAATTATGGAAGTTATTTGTTGTTTCGCGGAATACCAGTTTTTATTGATTCAAGATGTGATTTATATTCGCCAGAATTTAATGCAAGGAAAGATATCTTTTCAGATGCTTTGAATATTGCTGGAATTGCCATGGATTATCATAACGCATTTGAAACGTATGGTGTGACACATGTGATTTCTTACTCAAATTCAAAGCTAGTAATGCTATTAAAAGAAGACAAGGCTTATGAAAAATTGTACGAAGACGACTATTTTGCGATATTTAAGAGGTTGAATGCAAATGAAAAATAAAACAATAAAATTAATTTTTTGTATTACAATATTACTAATTCTTATTGACCAAATTACTAAATTTGTAATACAATATAAATATGAAAATCCAATTGGAAATGATTTCATCAGTATAACATTGGTGCAAAATACAGGAATGGCGTTTGGGTTCAATAATGGAAATACAAAAAATATGATTTTGACTTTTGTGATTTTATTATTGATTATGAATTTTATTCGTACGCAAAAAGAGATGATTGACACGAAAACAGCAATTGCGCTAGGTTTTATTTTAGCAGGTGGAATTGGCAATTTGATTGACAGAATAGTACATGATGGTGTGATAGATTTTATTCAATTGAAGAATTTTGCAGTGTTCAATTTAGCAGATTGTTATGTTGTAATAGGATGGATTTTAATTGTGATTTTTCTTGTGAAATTTAATCAGGGAATAGTAGGTGGAAAACGTTGCGAGAAACAGTAAAAATATTAGGTGTTGAAATTGATAATCTGACACTAGATGAAGCAGCAGATAGAACAAAAAATTTGGTTCAAAAGAGTAACAAATCTTGTGAACTTGTTGTGGCACCAAATGTTGAATTTATTATGGCAGCACAAAAAGATAAAATGTTTTTTGATATTTTAAGTAGTGCGAAACTTGCTACGCCAGATAGTTTCGGAGTTGAAATTGCAGCAAAACTTCAAAAAAAACCATTAAAACAAAGAATTCCAGGACAAGCTTATTTTCGCAAAATTTTAGAAGTAGGTCAAAAAGAAGGTTGGACATTTTATTTTTTGGGTGGAAAAGATGATACAGTCTGTAAAGCCATTCAAAATATAAAAAAAATTTATCCTCAAATAAAAGTTGTGGGGAGCCATGAGGGTTTTTTTGAAAAAAGTTCAGAAGAAACTGTTATAGAAGAAATCAATCGATTAAAGCCAAATGTGTTGTTTGTGGCGATGGGGGCACCTACTCAGGAAAAGTGGATTTATGCGCATCAAAAGGAATTAAAAGTGGATATAGCAGCAGGACAAGGTGGCACGTTTGATTATGAAGCAGGCAATGTTAAAAGAGCTCCAAAATGGATGCAAAAAATTGGTTTGGAATGGTTGTGGCGTTTGATTTTGCAACCAAGACGAATTACGAGAATGATTGTTTTGCCCATTTATTTGTTAAAGATAATTTTTACAAAGGATATTACAAAAGGAAAATGGAATTAAATTTAAAAAGAAGGAAAAGAAAATGACGATTACAGAAGTTTTAGCAGGAAGCAGAATTGATAAAGTGTTATCGAAGGAAACTGAATTTTCGAGAGGGACAATACAGCGACTAGTAGAAGAAGAAAAAATTTTGGTAAATGGTAAAAAAGTCAAGTGTTCATACAAGGTTTTGGTTGGTGATGAAATCACGATTGCTGAAGATAAACCAAAGGAAGTGAAACTAGAGGCTGAGAATATTCCACTTTCGATTGTGTATGAAGATGACGATATTTTGGTAGTAAATAAGCAAAAAGGTTTGGTGGTACATCCGGGTAATGGTAACCCAAATGGTACTTTAGTGAATGCTGTGATGGCATATTGCAAAGATAGTTTGTCAGGTATTGGTGGAGAAATTCGTCCTCGGAATTGTGCATAGAATTGATAAAGATACATCTGGTTTACTGATTGTTGCTAAAAATGATAAAGCACATATTCATTTGAGTGAACAAATTAAAAATCATGAAGTGAAAAAAACGTATTTGGCGCTTGTGCGTGGGGCTATGAAGGAAAATAAAGCGACAGTTGATATGCCAATTGCTAGAAGTGAAAAAGATAGAACGAAAATGGCTGTTTCCAGAAGAGGAAAAAATGCAATAACACATATTACAGTACTTGAGAAATTTGAGCATTATACATTAGTAGAAGCTATTATTGAAACAGGAAGAACCCATCAAATTAGGGTTCATTTGGCGGAAATTGGTTATCCAATTGTGGGAGATTTTGTGTATTCTAATGGGAAAAATCCATTTGGTGTACAAGGACAAATGCTACATAGTTATCAGCTAGAGTTTGTTCATCCGACAACAGATAAAAAAATGAGTTTGACAGCTGACTTACCAGAATATTTTCAGGAAGTTTTGAAGGAATTGAAAGATAAGGAGAAATAGTTATTATATGGAAGATGAAGATAAAATAATGCAGCAAATTGTAAGTTTTGCAAAGACATTTTATGAAAAGTTAGATTTTGCTCATAATATTGAACATGGGAAACGAGTAGTTAGAAATGCAAAGCTAATTATGCAACAAGAAGATGGAAATAAATTTTTAATTGAAGCAGGTAGTTGGCTACATCAATTTCATGATAATTTAGAAGAGGTGCAAAAATTTATTAATACATTAGATATAAATGAAAAATTGAAAAATGATTTATTTGAAATTGTAAAATGTAGACCTAGCAAAATTAATGAAGAGTCTTCAATAGAAGCTAAAATAGTCTATGATGCAGATGCAATAGAAGTGCTTAGTACGTATGGAATGATAAGGGAAATCCTTTGCAATATAAAATGTAGAGATAAAAATTGGGAAGATACAATAAAAGATACGATAAGTGTGCAAGAAAGATTTAGAAAAAAGTTAATGACAAATACCGCTAAAAATATGTTGCAAAAAGATTTTGCAGTAATAGACGAGTTTTGGAAACTATATGAAGAATGGCTATAATAGTAGAAACATGAAAAAATATAATATATAAAATTTTAGGAAAGGAATTGTGAAACATGGAACCAATTCGTTTGCAAAAATTTTTGGCATCGAGTGGAATTGCTTCAAGGCGAAAATGTGAAGAATTAATTGTGCAAGGTAAAATTACAGTAAATGGAAAAGTTGTTACAGAATTGGGAACAAAAGTTAATCCAGAAAGAGATGAAGTTTTTTATCATGGCAAAAAAGTGGAAAATGCAAAACAGGATTTTGTGTATGTTTTGCTAAACAAACCAATTGGAGTTGTGACAACTGTAAAAGACCAATTCGATAGACAAACAGTATTAGATTTAGTAAAAATTCCGCAAAGACTTGTTCCAGTTGGACGTCTTGACATGTACACATCGGGCGCACTTATTTTGACAAATGATGGCGATTGTGTTTATGAATTAACGCACCCCAAACATGAAATTCCGAAAACTTATAATGCAACTGTGAAAGGAATTGTGACAAAACAGGAAATAGAAATACTTGAAAAAGGTGTAAAAATAGAAGATTATGTGACAAGTCCGGCGAAAGCAAAAATTCTAAAAATTGATAAAGAGAAGAATATTTCTCGTATTGAAATTACCATTCATGAAGGGAAAAATAGGCAAGTGCGAAAAATGTGTGAAGCAATTGGCAAAAAAGTGTTGGCACTGCATCGTAGCAAAATTGGCAATTTAACGGTAAAAGATTTGAAATTAGGAACATGGCGCTATTTGAAAAAATCAGAAATAATATAAAAAGGATAAAACACAAAGGAGAAAAAAGATGGAAATACAGGCACAAAAGTTTCTTCCAGAAGGATGGGAGAGTACAAAAGAAAATTTTAATTTGGAGCAATTATATGAGGCAAAACAGAATGGAACTGTGATACAAGGATTTGTCAATAAATGTGATGAAAATTATAACTTGCAAATTCATTTAGATAGAGATATAATAGGAATTATTCCAAGAAATGAAATGGATGCGATGAACCAAGACGATTTTGGAATGACCAAACAAAGCATTTGCAAGAATAAAGTCAATCAATTTGTGCAATTTAAAGTCAAGGAAATTTATGACGAAAATCGTTTATTACTTTCACGAAAAGAGGCAGAACAAGAGGCTTTGAATTGGGTCAAAAATGATTTAAAAGAAGGCACAATTGTTAATGGAATTGTGAAAAATATTCGCAAATTCGGAGCTTTTGTAGATATTGGAGGAGGCGTAACTGGGTTACTTCATATTGAAGATATTTCCATTTCAAGAATAAAATCTCCAGAAGAACGTTTTTTTATTGGACAAAAAATTAAAGTTATGATAAAATCAATTGACAAAGAAAATAACAGAATTGTTTTGTCGCATAAAGAACTTTTGGGAAATTGGGAGGATAATGTTCAAGACTTTCAAGAAAAAATGGTGGTTGAAGGAACTGTCAAAGAAGCCGACCAATACAAAAATGGTCTTTTTATCGAGCTAAAACCAAATCTGGTTGGGCTTGCTGAATATAAAGATGGTTTTTCGTATGGACAAAAAGTAAATGTGTTCATCAAAAAAATTATCAAGGATAAAAAGAAAATAAAATTAGTAATAGTCTAAAAAGGAGGATTTAGAAGATGGTAGATGATGAAAATATTAAAACTACCGTTTCTCCATTCGCAATTAGAGAAGGAGAAATCAAAAAATTTGACGGGAAAGATGCTTATGTTTCAATAAGTCAAATTATTCACAAAATTAATTTAGGTCATATTAATGACATTCACTTTGCAATTCTTGATTTGGTCAATGAATTTGAGTTTATGACATCCAGACAAATTTATTTTATGTTGCTTGCAAAAGGAGTTGAGATTAAGTCACAAGACAAGCTTAATGTCAAATTAGAGCAAATGATTAAATCTAAAATTTTAACAAGATATTTCTTTACTTCAGAAGAGGGAAAAGGAATTTATCGTGTTTATTGTTTGGAAAAAATGGGAAAATATTTGCTTACATCTAAAGAAGCAGAATGCAAATGGCAGCCAACAGACAACACAAAGCCAGTTCCTATGATTAAGAAAAGGTTGGCACGGAAATCAAGTCATTATTGCTTATATGAGAAAAGCGAAAAATTTTGCATCGTATAAAGTAAAACCACAAATCACAGCAAAAATGGCTGGTAAAGAAATTAAAACACATGCGGAAGTAAAGATTGCAAAAGCAAGCAAGTCAATTAGTTTGCTTTTTGAAGTAGTCAGAAGAGAACTTGGTTGGGAAGAAAAATTTGTGGACAGAATGCGTTTATTTCAAGATTTTTACAATAATTTTGTACAATTTGATTCAGGATTTGAAATTATGCCACAATTAATTTTAGTTTGCGAAGATGAAAAACATATGGTGGAGACATTTAAGCAAGTTGTTGCAAATAACTTATTGCCAGAAAAAGCAAAAATTTATTTTACAACTGACTTAAAGCAAAATGACACAACACTTGATAAATCATTTATTGAGTTTGTAAAAGATGAAGCCACAGGCAAGTTTAAAGCAAATAATATTGAAATTAAATTATTAGGATAAAAAAATAAGAAAACTGCGCGGTGCAAATGAGCACTGCGCGTTTTCTTAGGGCTTGAAAGGGGAGAAGTTTTGATTTATTTGGAGCCAGTTACCCAGCCAGTGCCATCTTTTGCATAAATCAATTCACTTACGTTAGTCTTTTCTAACTTAATGTTTTTCATATTAGAAATTGGCGCAGAGAACTGATTTCCTGCCGAAATCCAAGTAGCAGTGTTCTCATCTAAAAAACCAAGTTGTCTTTTTTTGGCTTTTATGGCATCTGCTACCCAGCTATCTGCCATAAAAGCGCTATTGCCTTTACGCTGAAATTTCCGATGCTGTTCATCGCTCTTATAGAGCATGGAATAGGTCGACTTATTTATTGCATAAGCTGCCTTTGTAGTGCTGTTATCTTCATCAGCTTTTTCTGTTAAAGAAGCAAACGAGAAACTGCCAGCAGTTGTTACCAGCTTAGAACCATAACCTGTTGCATAAAAAGTAGTAGATTTCAACTCGCCGCGGAAATCTACCTCGACAGGATTACAGATGTCACTCGTATTGAACTTGTAAATCTTGTTATCATCGTCCTCATAGACGAAGATATTGTAACTGCTATCAGCATTTTTCGTTACTGCAAGATAACGAATTCCACTCTTGCAGTATTCAGACAGCTTGTATTTGTCATTATAAGTTACTTCTGCGCGGTAACTTACTAATGAATGGTTGCCGAATGTAACAGTAACTTTTCTGGTTGCACTGTCTGTTTTTGTTACAACTTCTTTGCCGGAATTGATGGAACTGCTATCAGATGAAGCATCGCTGCCTGTGCCGTAGCCACTGCCTGCTTCCTTTATCAAAGTCGAAATTGAAACAGTTTTGCCATTCTTAAATTTTACCTGATTAGCAAACTGATCATAATTCAACAAAACCTTCTCTCCAGAGGTGGCAATACGAGTATTCTTTTTCGTTGTAGAATTCCAAGCAAAAAAGTTATCGTTTTTATTTTGCCAGACAGCAGTATTGCTATTGTACCAGCTTACAGTACTACCGGGCTTAAAGTTTGTGGAAATTATATCTCCACGTCCAGTCCGTAATGTGCTTCCGTCCAAAATTAACCGCTTCTCACGGTCTATAATGGCAACTCCTGATGCGTCGTAGTAATAATAATCTACGACATAGCAACCCAATTCGTCGCTATATGAGACGAAGCAATATGGTTCTTTTGAGGCAGCCTGCACAGTAGTTACTGGTGAAAAACTCAAAGCAGGAACGACGGTAGAAAATGCTAAAGAAAAAGCAATTATTAAAGTAGTAATATTTTTAAGTTTTTTCATGTTTTTCCCTTTCTTTATGTGAGCCCCGAAGTGAGGCGATTGTCAACGTGCCGTGATTTCAAGCCCTTTCCGCGAATGAGCGAAAAAACAAAAATATAAAGTCCCCTTACATTCATTATATCATAATTATGTAAATAAAACAACAATTAGTGTTAATTTTGCCAATTTTTTCAAAAAAGTTAAGAATTTGTCAAAAAAATAGAAAAAATACTTGAAAACTTTATATAAGATGTGATATACTCCTTAAAGAGTAAAAATCAGGAAAGGAAGAATAAAAAATGAAGGTTTTAAGAAAAACAAAAATTGTAGGTACCATTGGTCCAGCTAGTGAAACAAAATTAAAAGAGTTATTTGATGCAGGATTAAATGTTTGCAGAATCAATTACAAACATGGTAGTTATGACGAACAAGAAGAAAAAACACAAGAAATTATTCGTTTAAGAAAAGAATTAGATTTGCCAATTCCAATGATTTTGGATATGCAAGGTCCAGAAATCAGAACAGGAATGTTGGCTGCTGGAAAAAATGAAAAAATAGACATAAAAGATGGACAGAAGTTTGTATTTGTAAATGAAGATATTTTAGGAAATGAAGAAAAAGTTTCTGTTTCTTATAAAGAATTATATAAAGATGTAAAATCAGGAACAAAAATATTAATTGACGATGGAGCAATTGAATTAGTAGTAGATGAAATAAAAGATAAAGATATTCATTGTACTGTTATTCATGGTGGTAGATTAGGAAGTAGAAAAAGTATCAATTTACCAGGAACTTTTGTTAAAGTGCCAGCCTTAAAAGAAAAAGATATTAATGATTTAAAAACAGCTTGTGAACATGATTATGATATGGTAGCAATGTCATTTGCTAGAAATGCAGATGATATTGCACAAGTAAGAAAAGTGTTAGACGAAAATGGTGGAAAAGATATTCAAATTATGACAAAAGTAGAAAATGCAGAAGGTCTAGAAAATATGGAAACTATTGTTGACATGGCAGATTCTCAAATGATTGCTCGTGGAGATATGGCAACAGAAACAGATTTTACAGAACCACCTGTAATGCAAAAAAGATTTATTAAATTATGTAACAGAGCATGTAAACCAGCCCTTACTGCAACACAAATGTTAGAGAGTATGACACATAATCCATTACCAACAAGAGCAGAGGCTTCTGATGTGGCAAACGCTATTTATGATAGAACAAGTGCAATTATGCTTTCTGGTGAATGTGCAATGGGTGAATATCCAGTAGAATGTGTTAAAACGATGGATAAAATTGCAAGAAGAATTGAACCAACAATTCATTATTGGAAAAGATTTGAAAAGAATGACAATATTAATTTAAAAGATTTAGAAGATAATATTGCTTATTCTGTATGTGTAAGTGCTAAAAATATGAAAGCAGATGCGATTATTTGTTATACAAATTCAGGTGATACAGCAAGAAGATTAGCGGGAATGGGAGCAGGTTGCCCAATTTTAGCTGTAACAGATAATAGAAGAACATTTAACCAATTAGGACTTGCTTGGAACGTAGAACCAGTACTTGTAGAAACAGATGAAGATAAAACAAAAGTAATTCAAAAAGGAATTGAAAAATTAAAAGCAAAAGGAATTTTGGAAACAGGTGATACAGCTATTATTGCAGGTGGAAAAGATTTCATGAGTGGCGTTCAAGAAAGCAAACAAATTGGTGGATATGTAAAAATATAGAAAATAAAAAAATGTAATTGAAAAAATAATAGCACACTATTGATAGTGTGCTATTAAAATTCGTAGTTTGTATAATCTTCTTCAAAATAAGATTTCCAAAAGTCATTAAATGTATCATCTAGTATATTGAAAGTGCTTTGGTCATAGTCAAAATTTTGCATTGTATTTTCTGTGCTGTTATTTGAAAAAGATGAATTTGTTGTATTACTCACAGAAGAATGATTGATGGTATTGTTTTCGGAATGTGAAGTTAAATAATATTTTACTTGAAAAAAATTGATTAAAAACAAAGTTAGTGTTATAGCAAAAATAAAAAAGAAGATTTGTATTTGATGTTTTATCGTAAGATGATTTAGTTTGTCTACCATAAAATTTGTAAAAGCTGATTCCGCTTTTTGAACATTTGATTGATAAACAGAATTTTCATTTGTGGGATAGGTATAAGGTTCAAAGGATTGATTAAATGTCTCGTCATAAGCAAATTTCTTTTTAGGATTTGATAAAATATCATAAGCTTCATTAATTTGTTTTATTTTTTGTTCAGCAAAAGTTTTATCACCTGAATATAAGTCTGGGTGATATTTTTTTACTAATTTTTTATAAGAACGTTTGATTTCAGTTTGCGTTGCATTTTTTGATAAGTATAGTATTTCATAATAATTCATAATCTTCTCCCTTATCTTTATTATACCTGAAAATTTGGGAAATGACAAGATTTTTGGGGCGAAATTCTGTAAAATCACTTGAAAAATGTCGGAAAATGTTATAAAATAAGAAATAAGTTTAGGAGGCAAAACAAGTGTTAGAAAAAGAAATTTTGGAAAAAGTAAAACAAAAAGTACAAGTGAGCAGGTTACAATATTATATTACAACATTTGGGTGTAAGTTGAATGAAAATGATTCTGAAAAGATTGCTGGAATGTTAGAAGAAATGGGATTTAGTAAGGCTGAACATGAAAAAGAAGCAAATTTGATTGTTTTTAATACTTGTTGTGTCCGTGAGAATGCGGAAGAAAGACTGTTTGGCAAAATTGGTGAATTAAAAAATTTGAAAAAGTCCAAAAATTTAATGATTGCTATTGGTGGTTGCATGATGCAAGAAAAAGTAATGGTTGACAAAATCAAAAAAAGTTATTCTTTTGTGGATATTATTTTTGGGACGCATACACTTCAAAATTTGCCAGAAGATATTTATAAAGCAATTGAAAAAAATGAAAAAGTGCGTGATGTAATTGACATAGAAGGCGAAATTCAGGAAGATTTGCCGATTAAGAGAAATAGCAAATTTAGTGCGAGTGTGACGATTATGTATGGTTGCAATAATTTTTGTACCTATTGCATAGTGCCATATGTGCGTGGAAGAGAAAGAAGTAGAAAGCCACAGAAGATTTTGGAGGAGATTCAAAATTTGGCGAATCAAGGCTATAAAGAAGTCACGCTTTTGGGACAAAATGTGAATTCTTATATGGCGGTGGAACGTGAAAAGGGTATAGCAGATAGCAAAATTAATTCGTTTGCAAAATTGTTATATGCTGTGGCTAGAATTGAGCAAATCGAAAAGATTAATTTTATTTCGCCACATCCAAAAGATTTTACAGATGATGTGATTGAGGCAATTCGTGATATTGACAAAATTTCAAGGATTGTGCATTTGCCTTTGCAATCTGGAAATAGCAAAGTGCTAAAGGAAATGAACCGTAAATATACGAAGGAGCAATATTTAGAGTTGGTGGATAAAATGAAAAAGCAAATTCCAAATTTGATGCTGTCTACGGATATTATTGTGGGATTTCCGGGAGAAACAGATGAAGAATTTGAAGATACGTTAGATGTTGTAAGACGAGTTAATTTTGAGCAAATTTTTATGTTTATTTATTCGCAAAGAGAAGGAACTGTAGCGGCGAGCCGAGAGGACCAAGTGCCAGAAGAAATCAAGCATAAAAGATTTGACAGGTTAAAAGAATTGTATGAAGTAAAAGTAGATGATAATAATGAGAAATATATTGGAACAACACACAAAATTTTGATTGAAGGAAAAAGCAAAAATGATGAAACGAAATGGGCAGGTAGAACGGATACAAATAAGGTTGTTATTTTTACGCCAGATGAAGTGCACGAAATAGGTGATATGGTGAATGTGAAAATTACGGAAAATCATAAATGGTATTTAAAAGGAGAAATCATTGAAAAATAAACAGAATTTAGACAAACATGCAAAGGAAATTTTGAGGAGAATTTTATTGGGAGAGACTTTGGAAGTAATTGGAGAAGAATATCAAGTTGATAAAAATGTGATTATAGATTATTATAGGAGAATATTTGAAAAAGACGAAAGATCCTTAGAGATTTTTAATAATGTTTTAGAAGAGGAAGCAAAAATACAGTTTAGAAATAATATCATAAAAAATATAAACGGAGAAATTACTTTGAAGCAAGCAGCTGCAGGATTAGGAATTCATTGTCAAACCTTTAAAAAAAGAATGATGGAATATCTAGCAACTAATAATGAACTTTTGAAATTATATGAGACGAATAAAGGAAGAAATGATTATAGTCATATTGATTTTATGGAGTTAGTAATAGAGATGCTAGAGAATAAGTGCACTCAGATAGAAATGGAGGAAAAGTATCAACTAAAAGCAAAGACCTTGTCAAAAAAGATTGCTGGATTTAAGGATAAACGTTTGTGTGAAGCATGTAAAATTTTAGCAGAATCATTTGCATATAAGAGAGCTTTAAGTAATGATGAAATAAATTATATAAATTCTGTTATAAAAGAACACAGAGAAGATAGAGAAATAGAAGCAGAGAAATAAAAGGAGGAAAAAATGGCAGATTTATCCCCAATGATGCAAAATTATTTGGATACGAAGAAAGAATATCAAGATTGTATTTTGTTTTATCGTTTAGGCGATTTTTATGAAATGTTTTATGAGGATGCCATTTTGGCGTCTCGTGAATTGGAAATAACGCTTACAGGCAGGGCATGTGGCGCAGAGGAGAAGGCGCCCATGTGTGGTGTTCCTTATCATGCAGTTGACACTTATCTTTCAAGACTTATTGCAAAAGGCTACAAAGTTGCGATTTGTGAGCAATTAGAGGATCCAAAAACAACCAAAGGAATTGTAAAGCGTGATGTCATTCGTGTGGTAACTCCAGGAACAGTGACGGAAAATAATATGCTAGAAGAAAAGAAAAATAATTATATGATGTCTATTCTGAAAAGTGGTATTTATTATGGAATTTCTATTTGTGATATTACAACAGGTGATTTTTATGCAACTCAAATTAAATTTCCAGAAAATAATTTTGAGAAACTATTAGATGAATATGCACGTTTTACGCCAACAGAACTTGTGATTAACCCAGCGATGGCGGCTAGCAAAAAAGAAGTTGAAATGATGAAGGATAGAAGTTTGGCTTTTGTGACAGTCAGGGAAGATAGCATTTTTGAAGAAAATGCGGAGAAAATCAATAGTCAATATAAAGTAATGGATAATAGTGGAAATGAAAAGGTTTTAGAAAATGAAGATTTGCTGATTAGTGCTACGAATGGGATTTTGAATTATATTGAAGAAACGCAAAAAATGAAGTTAGAACATATGAATACCTTAAAAGTGTATGATGTTCAGAAGTATATGTCACTTGATATTAGTGCGAGAAGAAATTTGGAATTGACAGAGAGAATGCGAGATAAATCTAAAAAGGGAACATTGATGTGGGTTTTGGATAGAACTTCAACATCTATGGGAGGACGACTTTTAAAACGTTGGATTCATGATCCATTGCTTGCTATTGATGAAATAAAAGCCAGAAATACAGCGGTTGGAGAATTAAAGGATAATTTAATGCTGCGTGGAGATATTGCAGAAAATTTGAATAAAGTTTATGATATCGAACGATTAGCAGGAAAAATTTCTTACGGAAATGCTAATGCGAGAGATTTGATTTCACTAAAAAACTCAATTTCTCATATGCCAGATTTAAAGCAGATTTTGAAAAATACAAATTGTGAGCTGCTACAAAAGGCATATAACGATTTAGATGAACTTGTAGATATTGCGAAATTGATTGAGGATGCTATTGTAGAGGAGCCACCAATTAGTTTGAAAGAGGGTGGGCTGATTAAAATGGGCTACAATAAGGAAATTGATGAATATAAAAGTGCTTCTGTGGAAGGAAAACAGTGGATTTTGAATTTGGAAGCAAAGGAAAGAGAAGCAACAAAAATCAAAAATTTGAAAATTGGTTATACAAAAGTTTTTGGATATTATATTGAAGTGACGAAATCTTTTTTGAGCCAAGTGCCCAAAAACTATATTAGAAAGCAAACTTTGACAAATGCGGAGCGTTTTATTACACAGGAATTGAAGGATATGGAAGATAAAATATTGGGGGCAGAAGAAAAGGCAATTCAGCAAGAATACAATGCTTTTGTTGAGATTAGAAATGAGATTGCAAACAATATTGAAAGAATTCAGCAAACAGCAAGTGTGATTGCGAATGTGGATGTGCTTACAAGTTTGGCAATTGTGGCTGAAGATTACAATTATGTGTGTCCAGAAATGGACGAGAGTGGCGTTTTGGAAATTGAAAATGGACGTCATCCAGTGGTGGAAAAAATGCTAGATAGTGGTGGTTTTGTTCAAAATGATACGAAACTTAATTTGCAAGAAAATCGAATTGCGATGATTACGGGGCCGAATATGGCAGGAAAGTCAACCTATATGAGACAAGTGGCATTGATTTGTTTGATGGCTCAAATTGGTAGTTTTGTGCCTGCTGAAAAAGCGCATTTGGGTGTGATTGATAAAATTTTTACGAGAGTGGGAGCGTCTGACGATTTGAGTATGGGACAAAGTACATTTATGGTGGAAATGGCTGAAGTGGCGAATATTTTGAAAGATGCGACTAGAAATAGTTTGATTATATTGGATGAAATTGGACGTGGAACGTCCACTTATGATGGACTTTCAATTGCGTGGGCTGTGACAGAATATATTGCTACCAAGATTGGTTGTAAAACACTATTTGCAACACATTATCATGAATTGGTTGCTTTGGAAAATAAAATAGAAGGCATTAAGAATTATTCGGTGGCTGTGAAGGAAAAAGGAGAAGATATTATTTTTTTGAGAAAAATAATGGAAGGTGGAACGGATGAGAGCTACGGAATTCATGTTGCTAAACTGGCAGGTGTTCCGAATGATGTTGTAAAAAGGGCGAATAAAATTTTAGGAAATTTGGAAAAAGGTGGCGTGAAAGTCAAGGAAAATAAGGATGATAAAAAACAGGTGGAAGGGCAAATGGATTTATGTAATTTGCAATTTGCAGATATTGCTCGTGAACTTGACAAAGTGAATGTGAATGAACTTACGCCAATTGAGGCACTAAATGTTTTGGTAAAAATAAAACGGAAAAATTGCATGATAGTTTTTATTTCTCTTGTCAAAATTTGAAATAAAAGATATAATAATAAAAATGTACAAAAAGGAGAAATTCATGAAGTTACTAAAGTGGTTATTATTTCTAGTATTAGTTATCATAATTGCAGTTGCTGGATATTTTATAAAACAGGGTTATGATATATATGATAAAGCAATTAGTGAAATGAGCATTGAGGAAAAAGTGCGAGAAATAAAGTCGATTGAGAATTATGCAAGGTTTGATGAATTACCAAAAGATTACATAAATGCTGTGATTAGTGTGGAAGATAAACGTTTTTTTAAACATAGTGGAATTGATTTGATTAGTATTTCAAGGGCTTTGTGGATTGATATTAAAGAAAGAAAATTTGAAGAGGGTGGAAGCACGATTACACAACAGCTTGCCAAAAATGTTTATTTCACACAAGAAAAGAAAGTAACTAGAAAAATTGCAGAAGTGTTTATGGCTCGAAAGTTTGAGGCAAATTGTAGTAAAGAAGAGATTTTTGAAATGTATGTGAATACTTCTTATTTTGGAGATGGCTATTATTGTGTTAAAGATGCAGCAGAAGGATATTTTGATAAATTACCAAAAGATATGAATTTGTATGAATGTACTTTGCTAGCAGGAATTCCAAATGCGCCATCTGTTTATGCACCGACCAAAAATCCAGAGTTAGCAAGGCAAAGGCAAGCACAAGTTATTAGAAAAATGTTAAAACAAGGCTATCTAACAAGTGAACAAGCAAATGAAATTATTTTGGCAGGTGAACAATAAGAAGCTGTAAAAAACTCGCCCTTCTTTGAGAAGATGGAGTTTTTTATAGCTTTTTAAATTTTTATTGCAACATTCCTAAAACTAGAATTCCGAGATTTTCACGATAAATTCCATCAAATTGAGAGATAGGAAGTGGATTATTACCTAAACCAACTTCAATAGTAAATCCAGGTCGATTATAATAATAGACAAACCAATCTTTGTATCCAGCAAAACTAGAAGCTGTTGGTACATTTTCTACTGAATAGCCAGAAACTTGTGCAAAAAGATTAGCTATTTGCGTAGAATTTGGTGGTGTCATATCTTGATACTTATAGTAAATAACACGTCCTTGAGTGTGGTAGGTAATCATGAGTGAGAAATTATGGCGCAGAGTAAAGTTGTAAAGTGCAACCGATTCTGGTGCAGTAAGTGGACCAAAACCAACGAAATCACGTGGTGCTGGTCGGTCAAAACCTTGTTCATACTTGATTTCTTTTGCTTGTTCCCAACCTGCTGGAAACTGCAAATTTAAATCGATTCCTTCAATATTTGCTTTCCAGCCACTTGGAAATGGAATATCAGGAAAATTATTGGAAATTGCTTGTGCTCCAGCATAAGCACGAGAACCTTCTGTAATAAGTCCAGTCACTAAATCTACGCCATCTGGGTTGACCATTGGAACAAGGTAAAGAGAAACAGTAGAGAAAAGTTCTCTTGGGTCCTTTCCAAAAATTGGCATACCATTTACATAGCTTTTTGATAAATTTTCCAAAAATTTCATAAGAAGTGGTGCTGTAATCCATTCATTTCCGATGTGTTGCAGCACAGTAAAATACTTCTTTTGCTCCATTACCAAATTTAACGACTGGCAGATTTTTTCCTAAAACACTTGTGCCAATCATTGACATTTCCAAAAATGGATAAATGGTTTTTAATGCTGATAAATTCATTTCCATAAAATCAGAGCAATAACTGATGTTTGTTGGAACAACAGAGCCAAAAGGTACAATAATTTGTTGCCCAATTTGCAAATTTTCAGCTTCAATATCTGGATTTGCATATAAAATGCTATCTACGGTAGTACCAAAATTTCTTGCAATTTTAGTTAACGTGTCGCCACTTTTAATCGTATAATTCGTGTAGCCATTTATGTAAGGAAAAAGTGCATCCCAAGTAGCATTTCCAACAATTCCATCACTCGATAAACCAAAATTTCTTTGGAAATTTTTGACAGCATTTTCGGTTTGTCTACCAAAAAAACCATCAATACTACCAGAATAAAACCCAAGTTTTTTAAGTGTACTTTGTAAAAGTTCAACGTAAGGTCCAGTGTCATTTAAACGTAAAATAACCATGATAAAAAATCCTTTCTTACTTTATTTTATGTATCATATGAAAAAAGTTTGTAATCTGTGAATTAGAATTGACAAATTATGCCAAATAGGATACAATAACAAAGATTAAACATATATATAATAAAAGGGAGGAAATGAAAATGAGTGAGGAAAACAAATTTACAGCAACTCAAGAGGAGTTTGAAAAACCAAAGCAAGGAAAAAAATCCATTTTTATAATAATAGCGCTTTTGGTTGTGATGATTGCAATTGTGGGGGCTTACTTATTAAGATTAAATCAGTCAAGATACATATTTGATAAAAAAATTAATCAGTATTTTAGCACAAGTGAAAAGGTCAATTATAATACAATGAAAGTAAATGCAGACTTATCGCTTTCTGTAAATGGAGTTGATGCAGATGTGCAAGAATTGGGAGAGCTAGTCAATGATGCAAAAATTTCAATTAATGCAGAAGTTGATCAAGAAACACAAGAAGAAATTGTTGGTTTAAAATTAACTAAAAACGAGAAAGAATTGTTAGGAATTAATGCTAAACTTGAAATTAAAACAGATGACATGTATATGAATCTTGGAGAATTATTTGATAAAACCATTAAAATGAAGATTTCTGAAGTTTATGATGCAGATGTATCGATGTTTACAACAGAAAATGTTAATCCAAAAGCAAGTTCAATTGTAATGAAAGAATTGAAAGCACAGTTAAAAGATGAATATTTTTCAAAAGAGAAAGTCAATATTGAAAATGAAAATTTGATTAAAAATACAATGGAATTGCCACTAGAAGATGTTGCTGCTATCATACAAAATATCTGTGAGAATTTATCTGATAATGAGGAATTTTTGAATTATTTTGAAAATCCAGAAGAAATTAAAGAAAGTTTGCAAGACATAAGTGATGAGGCAGATACCTATATTTTTGAGGAAGATGAATATTTAACTATAGATGTTTATACAAAAGGATTTATGAAAGAAATTGTAAGAGTTGATGTTTCAATGGATATTGAGGGAGACAATTATCAAATGGCTTTTACAAAATTAAGTGAAACTGAATATTCTTATAAACTTTATGTAGATGATGAAGAACAATTAAGTGGAAAAATTAACTATGTAAATCATGAAAATGATTTTTCAATTGAATTTAGTGTAGAGGCAGAAGGTATACAAATTGCTATGAAAGTAGCTGGAAATGTTGTTTATAATGAGGCTTTAAGTGATTTTGATACATCAGATACAGTAAATTATAAAGAATTAACAATGGATGATATGTATGAAATTATGGGAAATTTCATGAGTAGTGAATTATATGGAATTTTTGATACAACATCAAAAAATAAAGAGAACTTAGAATTTGGAGATACAAGTGAAGAAGGCGAAATAACTGATTGGAATGAGGATGAAGAGGAATTTTAGTAAAAAATAAAGGATTAAAAATGAATGAAATAACTATTATAGGAGCTGGCCTTGCAGGATGCGAGGCCGCTTTGCAAATTGCCAAAAAAGGTCACAAAGTAAAATTATATGAAATGAAACCACAAAAATTTTCGCCAGCCCATACGAATGAGAATTTGGCAGAGATTGTATGTAGCAATTCGTTTAAATCAAATCGATTAACAAATGCTTGTGGATTATTGAAAGAAGAGCTTCGAAGATTGGGAAGCGAAATTATTCCCATTGCAGATGCAAATTCAGTTCCAGCAGGACAAGCGTTAGCAGTTGATAGAGAAAAGTTTTCAAAAGCGGTAACAGATAAGATTAAAGCAAATCCCAATATAGAGCTAATTCGAGAAGAAGTCACACAAATTCAAGATAATGGAAAAGTGATTATTTGTACAGGTCCACTTACATCAGATAGCTTGTCTGCAGAAATTAGCAAGTTGATTGGTGAAAACGAGTTACATTTTTATGATGCGGCAGCACCATTAGTTGAAAAAAATTCAATTGATATGGAAATTGCTTTTTGGGGAGACCGTTATGGCAAAAGTGAAGATGCTTACATTAATTTGCCAATGAATGAAGAGGAGTATATGACTTTTTATGAAGAACTTATAAAAGCAGAAGTTGTGACCTTGCATGATTTTGAAAAACGAGAAATTTTTGAAGGGTGTATGCCAATTGAAATTATGGCAAAAAGAGGAAAAGATACACTTTTATTTGGACCACTTAAACCAGTTGGTTTTACAGATCCGCGAACTGGCAGAAGACCACATGCAATTGTTCAATTAAGGCAAGATAATAAAGAAGGAACATTGTTTAATTTAGTTGGCTTTCAGACGAATTTGAAATTTGGAGAACAAAAGCGTGTATTTTCAATGATTCCAGGCTTAAAAAATACAAATTTTGTAAAATATGGGGTAATGCACCGAAACACTTATATTAATTCACCAAAATTATTAAATGGTACTTATCAGCTAAAAAGTAATCCTAATATTTATTTTGCAGGACAAATTACTGGTGTGGAAGGATATGTCGAATCGATTTCTTCAGGGTTTGTGGCTGGAATTAATTGTGTGTCAGATGAGAAAATTGTATTTGATACAAAAACAATGATTGGCGCATTGGCAGATTATATTTCCGCAGAAAATGATAAATTTCAGCCAATGAATGCGAATTTTGGAATTTTGCCAGGTTTAAATGAGAAAATTAGAAATAAAATGGAACGATATGAAAAATTATCACAAAGAGCTCTAAATGCTTTAGAACAGTTAAAATAAATATTTTCAAAATTTGACATAATACGGAAAATGTGGTATAGAATATAAAAAAGGGCGATAATTAATCGCCC
Source organism: uncultured Clostridia bacterium (assembly GCA_949927455.1). Lineage (GTDB taxonomy): Bacteria > Bacillota > Clostridia > TANB77 > CAG-508 > Scatovivens. The sequence goes on along the minus strand of CATLEX010000001.1, from coordinate 18,993 downwards.
TTTTATTAATGTAATAGCAAAAATGTAAAAATAACTGAGAAAAGTCCTTGTAAAAGTTTTCCGAAAAAGTAAGGTTTAATGGAAATTCTAGATTTAGATATGATAGAGAATACTTGTAATAATACAGAAAAACCTCCAAACCCTAATAAAAAGCTACAGGTTAAAATGCAAGGTATAGGCAAGCTAGAATAACAGGTGCTTACTACATTAATTCCGTTTGTCATTTCAATCATTCCTGTTAAAATACTTAAAGCAATTTCATAAGGAATTCCAAAATTTGATAATAAACTAGCAATTGTAGTTAAAAATTCTATGCTTGATAAAATTGAGATGATAACGGAAAATAAAACAACAAAACCACCAATAGACAAAATAGTAGAAATTGATTTTTTAATGGCATCTCCTAAAATTTCGCCTAAATTAGCAACTTTGATTAATTCTTTACTCTCTGAATGATAGTTTCTAAAGGTAATGTCAATTGTGTTCTTTTTCCAAAAACGAAAAATAAGCCCCACTAAAAGAGATGAAATAATGTGACTTATTAATAAGACTTTACCAAGTTTTACATCACCTAAAAGAGATACTCCAACAGAGCCTAATATAAAAATTGGACCAGAATTATTGGTAAATGCAATCAGTCGTTCTGCTTCTGCTTTAGAACAAATTTTATGATCATATAAATTACATACTACTTTTGCACCAACAGGATAACCACTAATAATTCCCATAATAATAGCAATGGCACTTTCACCTGGTACATTAAAAATTGGCTTCATAAATTGATTTAGGGCTTTTCCAAGAAGGTAGATAAAATTAGTTTTGCATAATAATTCAGTGGCAACAAAAAAAGGAAAAAGAGTTGGTACAACAGAATTTGCCCACAGAATTAGTCCATTTTTGGCAGCTTCTAAATTATTGGTAGAAAATAAGATAAGGCTTAAAGTAAATAGCAAAAAAAGTACTGTAAAAAAATATTTTTTAATTGAAATGACAATAAATCGCATAATTTCCTCCATTCTATTAGGTATATATGCGAATTTTTTGAAAATAGAACTAAAATATTTTAAAAGAGGCGGTAGAAAAGTCTATCTTTATTAAAGAAAAGCGAGCGAAATTTTGGGCTATGCCCAAAATTTCTCACGCAATACATTCAGTTTTTATAGCAACTATATTAAATTAATCTTTGCAGTAACCATGACATAATTTTGTAATGATTAAATTTACAATATTAAATATATTTGAAATTAAGAAATAAGCAACTGCTCCAATTAAGATACCAACTGAAAGAGAACCAGCAACTAAAGTAGTGGCTGCTAAAGCAAAAACGCTTGTGATAATTGAGCCAACGGCTGCTGTGATTAAACAAGAATCATTTAGTATTGCACATTGATGTCTTCCACCACAAAATGCAGTAATCACAACATATAATAATACTAAAATTCCTAGAACTAAAGTAACATAAAGTAAAGTAGCAATTGTTGTAATTAGTCCACTATAAAAAATTGCTGCAATTCCTACAGCTGCGAGTAAAGTGCCAACGATGCTGAAAAGGCAACAACATGGATTGTTTGTACTTTTATTCATACACATAAATATTCCCTCCTTTATAATATAGCTTATGAAATAATTGGCAAAATGGTGTAAATATGTTATAATAATTATAATTAAAAAAATAATTTTTTAGGAGGAAAAATGCTTGAATTTTTAGTGGATTTATTGAAAAAACAGTATGGCGAAGAAATTGCAAATCAAATATTACAGGGATATTTTGTAAAGCGAAAAACCACGTTTCGTGTAAACACGATTAAAAGTAATACTCAAAGAATTGAAGCAGAGCTTAAAAGATTAGGAATTGTTTATAAAAATCCAGCATGGAGTGGGGAAGCATTTATTTTGGAAAATGCAAATGAGAAGGAGTTGCAAGAACTGGATATTTATAAAAATGGTGAAATTTATTTGCAAAGTTTGTCTTCAATGTTGCCTGCTCTAGTTTTGAATCCAAAAAAGAGTACAGATATCTTGGATATGACAGCAGCACCAGGTGGAAAAACGACACAGTTGGCAGCGATAACACAAAATGAAGCACATATTACAGCATGTGAAATGAACCATATTCGAGCTGAGCGCTTAAAATACAATTTGGAAAAACAGGGAGCTTCAAGTGTTTATTTAATGGAAATGGATAGTCGTAAAATGGATGATTTTTTTGCATTTGATTATATTTTGCTCGATAGTCCATGTAGCGGAAGCGGTACTTTGAATGGCGAAAATCCTAATATTGAAAAATTTTTTACAATGCAGTTAATAGAAAAGTCAACTAAAATGCAATTTGATTTATTAAAAAAAGCTTTGAAGATTTTAAAATCTGGGCATGAAATGGTATATTCTACATGTTCTATTTTGGAACTTGAAAATGAAGAAATAGTTAAGAAAATTTTAGCTTTAGAAAATGCAGAAATTGTGCCAATTGAATTTTCACGGAAAGGAATATTTGCCACAACTTCCAGTAAAATTAAAAGGGACTTTATGCGTGTGCCCAAATGAATTATATGAAGGTTTTTTTGTGGCAAAGATAAGGAAAAAATATTGCAATTCTAAAAATATGTGATACAATAGTAAAATAATAAGGAAGGAGATATCTAGATGAATTATATTTTAAATTTTATTCGTGGTTTTTGTATGGCTTTGGCAGATAGTGTGCCAGGAGTTTCGGGAGGAACGATTGCATTTTTATTAGGGTTTTATGATAAATTTATTGGTTCATTAGACCATTTGATTTCAGGTACAAAAGAGGAAAGAAAAGAAGCGATTTTTTTCTTGCTTAAATTAGGAATTGGTTGGATAGTTGGTTTTGTGCTTGCTATGTTAGTTTTGGGAAGTATATTTGAAAGCCACATTTATGCGATAAGTTCGTTGTTTTTGGGGTTTGTTATATTTTCCATTCCGATTATCGTGAAGGAAGAAAAAGAAGTAATAAAAGGAAAATATAAAAATATTATTTTTGCTATAATAGGAGCAGCACTTGTTGTGCTAATCTCTATTTTTAATCCAACCGCTGATGTCGATATTGCGCATTTGACATTTGGGTCTAGTCTTTATATTTTTATAGCAGGCGCAATTGCTATTACAGCAATGGTTTTGCCAGGTATTTCAGGTTCTACTTTATTATTAATTTTTGGTTTATATTTACCTATTGTATCTGGTATCAAAGAGATTTTGCATTTGAATTTTGCTAGCCTTCCAGCTATCATAATAGCTGCGATAGGAATGGTAGTAGGCGTTATTGCCATTATAAAAATTATTCGAAAATGTTTAGAAAAATATAGAAGTCAAACCATTTATTTTGTCATTGGTTTAATGATTGGTTCTTTATTTTCAATTGTAAAAGGACCAACTACTTTGGATATTCCACAAGCTGCAATGACACTTAAAACATTTAGTATTGTATTTTTTATCATTGGTGGTTTTGTTATTTTTGGTTTGCAAAAATTTAGAAGTGTATTAGAGAAAAAAGAAAATAATTAAGAGAAAAGGAGCAACAAAATGAATCCACTCATAAAGAATATGCCTAACATAAAGAAGTTTAATGATTACATGTTTGATATAAAAACAGGAAAAACTCCGATTATGTTATCAGGCCTTACAGATAGCGGTAAGGTCCATTTTTCATATGCTACAAAGTTTTATAGTGAAAAACCAATTTGTATTATAACTTATAATGAATTGCAAGCTAAAAAATTAATCAAAGATTTAGTATTTTTTGGAGAAAAAATAGAGTATTTTCCAAAACGCGAAATTATAACTTTTGACTATTTAGCGGAAAGCAAAGATAGGTTATTTGACCGAATTTCAGTATTAAATCATATTATAAAAAATAAAACTAAGATTATTGTTACAACGATTGAGGCTGTGATGCAAAAAATGATTACAAAACAAAAATTATATGAACATGTGATGCAGTTAAAAGTAGGAGATACGATCAATTTAAGTGACTTAAAAGAGCAGTTGGTTAGTTTAGGGTATGAGAGATATGATTTAGTTGAAGGTAAAGGACAATTTAGTGTGCGTGGAGGAATTGTTGATATTGCATTATCAGAGGCAAATGGAATTCGAGTTGAACTTTGGGGAGACGAAATTGATTCGATTCGAAAATTTAATATTATGAGCCAAAGAACAACAGAAATGTTAAATGAAGCTGAGATTTTTCCTGCATATGAATTTTTGTTGGAGACAGATTTAAACACAATTGTGCAAAGAATTGAGGAAAAAAATTTCTCGGAAACAGTACAAGAAAAAGTAAATAGTGATATTCAGCAAATCAAATCTGGGGATTATTTAAACAAAATTGATAAATATTTTACTTGTTTTTATGAAAAAACGAGCACGCTTTTAGATTATTTAGAGGAAGATTTTATTATTTTTTTAGATGAAATTGAGAAAATTAAAAATAGGGCAGAAGCAATTGCAAAAGATAATGAAAATTTAATGAGAGATTTGGCAGAGAAAGGTAAATTAGTGCCAAGTGGTTTAATCAATAAAGAAGATTTTTTGTGTTTTTCAGATGATATTAAAAATAAGCAAACGATTTATTTGGAAAAACAAGATATTGGTTTTATTGATAAACAAAGTATGCATGCAAAAAGAAACGGATATAGCTTTAGCTATAGGGAGGTCAACTTTTTTCGTAGTTCAATGGATTTATTGTTTCAGAAATTACAAAAAGCAATTAATTCCTCCAAACAAACAATAGTCCTACGGCGGAAACGTCGACGATTGCAAAAGAATATCCAGTGTTTTAGCTGAAAAAGAAATTCCAAGTAATGTGATGCAAAAAAAAGAGGAAGAAATTACTTTAGGTATTGTAAACATTATGACTGGAGCTTTTTCTAGTGGATTTGAATGTGACGATTTTGACTTAGTGGTGATTTCTACAGGTGAAGTTTTTGAGCAAAAAGAAAAACGTAAAAAAGTATCGAATGCTTTTAAAGAAGGTGAAAAAATTGTTTTTGCGGATTTAAAAGAAGGAGATTTTATTGTTCATAAAACACATGGAATTGGACAATATATTGGGGTTAATACGATTAAAGCAGATAATGTCACAAAAGATTACATTAAATTGAAGTATAAAGGAGACGACATTTTATATGTGCCAACTGATGCGCTTGATAATGTGAGAAAATATATTGGCCCTGAAATTACGAATTTGAGTTTGAACAAATTAGGTTCAAATGAATGGAAAAAACAAAAAGAGAGACTAAAGAAAAATTTAAGAGAAGTAGCAGAAGAACTTATTCAGTTATATGCCAAAAGACAGAAAATGCAAGGTTTTGCTTTCTCTAAAGATACACCATGGCAACAAGAATTTGAAGATAGTTTTGAATATACGGAAACAGATGACCAACTTCGTTGTATTTCGGAAATAAAAAAAGACATGGAAAATCCACGCCCTATGGACAGATTGTTATGTGGTGATGTTGGTTATGGAAAAACAGAAGTTGCCATACGAGCTACTTTTAAGGCTTGTATGGATCAAAAACAAGTGGCATATTTGGTGCCAACAACTATTTTAGCAGAGCAGCAATATGCCAGTTTTAAAGAAAGGTTGAAGGAATATCCGATTCATGTAGAAGGTTTAAGTCGTTTTCGAACACAGAAAGAACAAAAAGAAATTTTGCAAAAATTGGAAAGTGGAGAAGTTGATGTAATAGTTGGCACTCATAGAATTTTGAGCCAAGATGTCAAGTTCAAAAATTTGGGACTTTTAATTATTGATGAAGAACATCGTTTTGGCGTAAAGGCAAAAGAGAAAATCAAGCAAATGAAAGATAGCATTGATGTGCTAACCATGACAGCTACGCCAATTCCGAGAACGCTTCATATGTCTGTTGTTGGCATGCGTGATATGTCAGTCATTTATGAACCACCACAAAATCGAAAACCAGTTCAGACGTATGTCTTAGAATATGACCCAGAAGTCATTCGTGAAGCAATTATGAAGGAATTGGAACGAGATGGACAAGTTTTTTATTTGTATAATAATGTGCAAAATATTGTGAAAAAGGCGGGCGAAATTTCAAATTTAGTACCAGAGGCAAAAGTGGATTTGGCACATGGACAAATGACAAGCCGAGAACTTGAAAATATTATGCAAGATTTTGTTGATAAAAAGACAAATGTTTTAGTGTGTACAACTATTTTGGAATCGGGAATTGATATTCCTAATGCGAATACGATTATTGTTGAAAATGCAGATAGGCTAGGTTTAGCGCAATTGTACCAAATTCGTGGACGTGTTGGGCGTGCAGAAAATCAGGCATATGCATATATTACTTATCGTCGTGATAAAATGCTTTCTGAAGATGCAGATAAACGTTTGAAAGCAATTAAGGAATTTACGGAGTTTGGTTCTGGTTTTAAAATTGCGATGCGTGACTTGGAAATTCGAGGTAGTGGCAGTATTATGGGTGAAGTGCAACATGGGCATATAGAGCAAGTTGGATATGATATGTATTGCAAATTACTAGATGAAGTGGTTAAGGAAATTCAAGGTGAGGAAATTGTGGAAGAAATTGATGTGCAACTTGATTTGAATGTGTCAAGCTACATTCCAGATAGTTTTATTGAAAATCCAAGTCAAAAAATTGAGATTTACCAAAATATTGCTAGTTGTAAAAAAGAAGAAGACATCCAAAATGTGATTGACGAAATGATTGACCGTTATGGAAGATTTCCAAAAGAAATTGAAAATTTGTTGGAAATTGCAAGAATAAAAAATTTGGCGCGCGAAAAATTTGTACTAAAAATCAATCAAAGAGGAAATAATATAATATATTATTTTGATGATAAAAGATTTAATATAGATGTAATTGAGAAGTTGATGAAAATATATAGGGCGCGTATCAAATTTTCACCATCGAAAATTAGTCCCTATATTACAGTTCAAATTGCAAATGATTTTGAGATTTTGAAAGAATGTAAAGAATTTTTAGAAAGGATTTAGAATATGGTTATTACAAGCAAAGATAATGAGTTAATCAAACACATTCGAAAATTAAAAGAAAAGAAGTATCGTGATGAATTTGGTGAATTTGTGGTAGAAGGCGCTAAAATGATTGAAGAAGCTATCCACGAAAATGCCAAAATTAAGCATATTATTGTGTGTGATGATTGTAAAACGGAGAATTCTATGACACAAGAGCAATTGTACGATATTGCCAAATTCGATTGTGTATATGTGAGTGAAAAAATTTTTAGTCTTGTAACAGATGTTGTGGCACCACAAGGAATTTTGGCAGTTATTGAAAAACCGATTAAAAGTGAAAATAAAATTGATTATAAAGCTAGTCATTTTTTGCTTTTGGATAATATTCAAGATCCAGGGAACATGGGAACGATTTTGAGAACAGCGGATAGTTTAAATATGAAACAAATTATTGTGTCGCCTGGAGCGGCGGATTGCTACAATTCTAAGGTGGTACGTTCTACGATGGGAGCGATTTTTCGTGTTAATGTGATTGAGCGTGATTTAGAAAAAGTTATTAAGGAAATGCGGAAGACGAGAAATTAAAGTGTTTGCCACAGATTTACAAACCAGTAAAACAATTTATGATGTGGATTATGAAAAAACAGCTGTTATTATTGGAAATGAAGCAAATGGTGTGTCACAAAAAGTATTAGAATTGGCAGATGAGCGCATTAAAATTCCAATGACAGGCAAGACAGAAAGCCTAAATGCAGCAGTCGCAACAGGCGTGATTTTGTATGAAATCAATCGAAGGAAATTGGGGAAATAAGAGAGAGGAATTAAAATGGGATTAGAATTTAAGAATGATGTCAATCCTACAAGTGATGCAAATGGAGTAAAATGTCCACTTGTTGATTTTATGATTGAAGAAAGTAATTGTTTAGAAAATGCTATGATTGTTTCTGGCTTTATAGATGAAATTGTTATGATTGAAAAGTTTAAACAAAAAGAAAATTGGCGTGAAATATGTAAGAATTGTAAAAATTTTAGTTTTTAAATTTAGGGTCAGGCACGAAAAAGAAATACCTTCATATAATGAAATATAATGTGGAGGTAGAGAAAATGTTAATCAATTTTTTAAGTCAGGCAATTATTGGTATTGGATATATACAAAGTGGCAATTTGTTTCCAGAACCATTGTCACCAGAAGATGAAAGAGCATATTTAGAAAAATTAAGGGATGGAGATGAAGAAGCAAGGAATGTGCTAATAGAACATAATTTAAGACTGGTGGCACACGTTGCTAAAAAGTATTCAACTACGAATATTGACCAAGATGACTTGATATCAATTGGGACAATTGGATTGATTAAAGGAATTAGCAGTTTTGATTTGAGCAAAAATTTTAAATTGGCTACATATGTTGCAAGATGTATTGAAAATGAGATTTTGATGTATTTGCGTTCTAATAAAAAGCTAGGGGCAGAAGTCTATTTGAATGAGCCAATTGGAAAAGATAAAGATGATAATGTTGTTACACTTCAAGAAATTTTGGAAAACGACGACCGCAATATTGAAGATGAAGTGGATTTGAAATTTAAAATTAAAAATTTATATGAAAAGATTAAAAATATCTTGAAAGATAGAGAAAAGACAATCATTGAATTACGTTTTGGATTGAATGGAGATAAACCAAAAACGCAACACGAAATTGCCAATATGATGGGAATTTCTAGAAGTTATGTTTCTAGAATTGAAACAAAAGCAATTGGCAAATTGGCAAAAGAAATGAGGGAGTAAAAAATAAATAAGATGGAAAATCCATCTTATTTTTATTTATTAACAATATCTTTTAATGCTTTACCAGGTTTGAATTTTGGAGCTTTAGATGCAGGTATTTTTAATTCTTCACCTGTTTGAGGATTTTTCCCTTTTCTAGCAGCTCTTTGAATTACTTCAAAAGTTCCAAATCCAACTAATTGAACTTTATCTCCACCTGCTAATGCTTCAGTTACTACGTCTAAAAATGCATTTACAGATTCTTCGGTAACTTTTTTTGTTTCTTCTGTTTTTTTAACGATTGCTTCTACTAATTCTGTTTTGTTCATGATATAAAATCTCCTTTCTTATTTTGTGAAATCAATTTATCAAATAAGTAAAAAAAAGTCAATAGAAATCTAGCAAAAATTTTGTTATTTCTGAACTTTTTTCTTGACTTTCTACAAGGATAATAAAATGTTATGGAGAAAACATGATTTGACATAATATGTAAAGTATGGTATAATATAATTACAATAAAGCATATATTTTGCATGCAGAAGGAAAGGAGGTGCCAGATAATGGCATCAAGAGAGCAGTTTGAAGTATTAGCAAACAAAGCTTTATCTAAAGCGTTTTATTCAGGGGAACAAACAGAGAAAAAGTTGAATTTCATTTCAACTGTAGGTGAATATTTTCGTGTTTCCAAGGGGATGGATGAAACGAGTAATGAAGCTTATTACCAGAAGTTGGAAGAAGTCGTAGAGAAGTTTTAGTTTTTTCAGCCTTGGTAAATATGGCGGTCCGCTGATATTTAGCGGACTTTTGCCAATTTTAGAGAAAAATGAGGTTAGAATGAAAGTAGTAGTAATTGGTGGAGGTCCAGCAGGAATGATGGCTGCGATTTCTGCAGCGAAAAATGGAAATGAAGTAATTTTATTAGAAAAAAATAAATCTTTAGGGCGTAAATTATTAATCACTGGAAAAGGAAGATGCAATATTACAAGTTCATTAGAAATGAGCGAATTTATTGAAAATACACCAGGAAATGGGCGTTTTTTATATAGTAGTTTTGAGCAGTTTAACAATCAAGATATAATTAAGATGTTAAAAGAAAATGGTTTAGAGGTGAAAAAGGAAAGAGGAAATCGAATTTTTCCAGTAACAGACAAAGCTGAAAGTGTGCTTAATTGTTTTGAAAAAGAGCTAAAAAAGCATCACGTTAAGGTAAAAACAAGTATGCAAGTGGCTCAAATTTGCACTACAATGGACGAAAATGAGAAAAAGGTATGTGGTGTGAGATGTATCTCGAACGAAAAGATAATGGCTGATAAAGTCATTTTAGCAACAGGAGGTAAGAGTTATCCACGGAACAGGTTCAAATGGAGAGGGTTACCAATTAGCAGAAGAGTTGGGACATACCATTATTACACCACAAGCTAGCATTGTTCCTTTAGAAGCAGAGAAAAAGTTGTGCCAAGCAATGATGGGATTGTCTTTAAAAAATGTGAAAATTCAGTTGATAAATATAGAAAATCACAAAAAAATATATGAAGATTTTGGAGAAATGCTATTTACACATTTTGGGGTAAGTGGTCCAACAATTTTGAGTTCTTCGGCACATTTGTTACGTGAAAAGAATGTTGAAGAATATTTAAAAAAAGGTAAAATTAAATTGGTTATTGATTTAAAACCTGCTCTTGATAAAAGTGCTTTAGATATACGTATAAGGCGTGATTTTGAAGTTTGCAAAAATAAAGAATTTAAGAATAGTTTGGATAAATTGTTGCCAAAAAAGATGATTGGTACTATAATAGAATTGTCTGGAATTGAGGCAAGTAAAAAAGTAAATGAAATTACAAGGGAAGAGAGAACAAGACTGGTAGATTTGCTGAAAGATTTTGAAGTGACAATGACTGGTTTTAGACCAATTGAAGAGGCAATTGTGACAGCTGGTGGTGTTTGTGTGAAGGAAATTAATCCAAAAACCATGCAGTCAAAGAAAATAGCACGGTTTGTATTTTGCAGGAGAAGTGATTGATGTGGATAGTTACACAGGGGGATTTAATTTACAAATAGCCTATTCTACTGGATTTGTTGCAGGAGGAGATCATGTTTAAAACAATTGAAAAAAATGTAGTCGTAGAGATTGTAGAAAAAAAGTCAAAGTTTATCGGAAATTTATATTATGTGGAAAGTATTGAAGAAGCAGAAGATTTAATTGAACAAGTAAATAAAACGTATTTTGATGCAAGACATAATTGTTATGCTTTTCGTATTATGACAGAAAACGGAAGCATGGAGCGTTTTAGTGATGATGGTGAGCCATCTGGGACAGCGGGAGCACCAATTCTTAGCGCTTTAACGGCACAGAATTTGTCTAATATTTTGATGATTGTGACACGCTATTTTGGTGGTATTTTGTTAGGGACTGGAGGGCTTGTAAAAGCATACACAGAAACTTTGCAAGAGGCATTAAAAAAAGCCAATATGGTGCAAAAAGAATTAGGAAAAGAGTTTCAAATATTAGTAAGTTATGCAGATTTAGAAAAGTTAAAATATTATTTAAAACAAAAAAATATTTATGTAGAAGATGTGATTTATGAGGAAAATGTAGCAGTGATAGCCGATATGACGAAAGAAAAATGGCAAGAAATCTGGGAGCAAAGGCAAAATTTGAATTTTAAGATATTAGATTATAAAATGATAAAAGAAAAATTTATTATTGTTTAGAGGAGAAATATATGGATTTATCAATATTATCAGGACCAATTATTGGGGCGATAATTGGCTATGGAACAAATTGGATCGCAATAAAAATGTTGTTTCGTCCATTAAAGCCAATTAAAATTGGAGGGTTTACATTGCCATTTACACCTGGCATTATTCCAAGGCGTCAAGAAAAGTTGGCAGTAGCTATTGGGCAAATGGTAGGAAATCATTTGTTTACAACACAAGATATTCAAGATATGTTGCTTTGTGAAGAGATTGAGAATGAACTTGTACAGAATATTTTAGGGATATTGAGTGCTGAAAATACGCTAAAAAATTTTTGTTTGCAAAAAATAGGACAAGAGGAATATGAGGAAAAAAGAGAAAACTTGAAAATTTGGATATGTGAAAAAATTAAAAAGGGTTTAATTGAAGCTGGAATTGGTGAAATTATTGCCATAGAAGGTGGTAATGTGATTCGTGAAAAAGTAAATGGAAGCATGTTAAAAATGTTTGTAACAGATGGCTTAATTAATTCTATTGTGGAACCATTAGGAAGTCAAGTAGAAAATTATCTACAAGAGCATGGAAGCGAAAAAATTATGCCAGTTGTAGAAAATCAGATTCTTGAATTAGAGGAGAAGTCTTTAAAAGATTTGGTAGAGGATTTAGGATTTGGTAATGAAATTTTGGAAAGTAAAATAAGAGAGATTTATCGAAATTTTATTTTAAATGAAGTCAGTCAGTTTCTTCAAAGATTAGATGTTGCTAAAACAGTAGAAAATAAAATCAAGCAAATGAATGTGCTTGATTTAGAAAAATTAATTCTTCAAGTGATGCAGAAGGAGCTAAATAGCATTGTTAATCTTGGAGCTTTGATAGGGCTTGTTTTAGGAAGCTTAAACGTGATTTTGTAAAAGTTAATCTTTTTTTAAGACGTTATCTTCATATTCTTCCCAAGATTTGCTGAATTTGTGATTGGCGAACATATCTTTTAAGCCTGTAATTTGTTTTAGACGAATAATCTCATCTAATTCCATTCCTAAATGTTTTGAGATTTCTGTTTCAGACCAACCATTTTGAGTGAGTGTCAAAACAATATGTGACATATCGATAATTTGATGTGTTCCTCGTGCACGATTGTGTCGAATAGTGCTTGCCATACGATTTTCTAATGTTTTATCAATTGTAACAATTGGAATTTGTTTTAAATGGAAATATTCTTTGGCACAACGATAACGATGAAAACCGTCAACAACAATATAAATGTCTCTTTTGGCGTCATAATAAGTTACAATTGGTTGCGTGTAGCCATCTTCTTCGATGGAATGCTTGAGCAATTGCATTTCTGGTGGAGCTACTTTATTAGGGTTGTAATCATTTGCAATTACTTTATCAATATCTACCATTTTTACATTTAATACTGGAAATTCTATTTCATTCATTTTTAGGCTCCTTTTTTCATATAAATTGTTACAAAATTTTTTGAGAGTTGCTTTGGTTCAATTTCAAATTTGCACTTTTCATAAACTTCTAAATAAGCATTAGTCACAATACTTTTTGCAATTTGATTTTTATTATCTTTTTTTAATTCGTTTATTAGTTCAATTAAATGCTCATTTTTGGTTGTATAAATATTTTTAATTATATTTTTAGTAACTGATACAAAAGAGGTAATAATATTATCTTCTACATAAAGGTACCACACTTTATTATCGTCGTCAAAAATTCTATCATTTGTTTGTTTTTGTATCATTCTTGAACCAAAAAATTTTCCCATATATTGATAAAAATTTTCATCTTTATTTGTTAGTTTAATAATCATAAAATTTACTCCTTTTCAGCGCGTTTTTCTAAAACTATTTTCTGTAATGTTTTGTCATCGGTTAAAGTTGTATGATTTAATAAATTATCCCATTTATGTATTAATTCCATTAATTGTTTATCATCTGTTTTGGTTTGGGCAAAGGAGAGGCGACGTAAATAAAAATCATTTTTTTCAATAGCCCTTGCAATTCTTCGCCATGAAATTGCTTTTTTTTGGCTTTCTAATTTACATTCAACTGTTTCAGGAATATCTTTTAAATCAATGCCGTATTTATTTTTATGCCAAATCATAAACTTTTTTATCTTTCGATAATAATGTAACATTAAATCTCGATTGTATAATCCGATACTTTCCAATAAAAACACAGTATATTCTTGCCAAGACATAAAAGCAGGTTTGCAAGATTTAATATTTCCAAGTGCAGTTGTTTTGCAATAGATGTTTCCAAAATTAACACCGATTTACTCGATTTAAAACTTTACTCCAAGTTTCATATTCTAATGATTTAAATTGATCTAAACCATTTTTTTGGTCATCACCATAAGGTTGACAAAGTCGTTGCTCATAAATACTTAATCCATTTTTATACATTAATTCATAAATGTAATTGAATTTGAAATCCAGCTGGCTAACAGCACCCCAAATGTCTTCTGCTGTCCAGTCGTAAATAGGGTAAAAGTTATATACTTCGATATGCTTTTCATGAATTTTTAATTTAGTTGTCCAATGATGATTTTCAAATATAATTTTTTTATTGTGAAAAGCAATGGTTCGGAAACGATTTAAACTTTCATCAGTACGAATTCCAATACCACAAGCTACTTTTGTACCATGTTTTTTTTGATACCAATTAGCAAATTGAAGGATAAATTGTTCAAATTCTTCTCCTTTTTTAAACCAAGGGAAAGGGCAATTATTCATATTAATACAATTTTTTGGCATATCTCGTACCCATAAATGTTTGCTTTCTTCTTCCCAACAAATCCATTTTGGTTGTAATACAGAGATGGCATTCCTAAGAGCGATGGGCAAAGCAATATGATAAAAATCTCGAATTTGTGATAATTGTTTTAATTCTTCGACATGTTCAATTGTATAATAATATTGTGCTTCTAAATCAATAAACAAAACATCAAACTGTTTGTTTAGCTTTTTTGCTACTTTATTGGCTAATTGTATCATAACAGAACTATCTTTACCACCACTAAAACTAAAGTAAATATGATCAAAATTGTGAAACATAATTTCAAGTCTTTCTATTGCTGCATCTAATACATTTTTTTCTAGATATTTTTTTGCCATGTAAATTCCTCTTTTCTTTAGAAAAATTATATCACTTTCAAAAAAATCTGTAAAGTATTCGTGAAAAAATAACAAAAAGATAGTCCAAAATAATTGTGAATTTTCATTTTGGACTTATTATGTATTTAGTTTAATCTTGTTCAAAGTAACGTTTTAAATCATTGAAGTCAATGTCTAATACAATACAAAAAGCAACCAATTCAAAATCTTTTACAATCATTTGGTTCTTTTCAATACGATAAATTTCATTACGTGACATAGCAATGCCAAGTAATTCTAATTCTCTACATAAATCTACTTTTGTGAAATTCTTTTTCTTACGTGCAGCTTTGATTAAGTCGCCAACTAAATTTGGATGATTGTTAAATTTTTTCATAATATATGATCCCCCTTTCTACTCCTATATTTTATGAATTTTTCTGTGAATTTCAAGGAGATGTAGACATTTATCCAATGTTTTAAGCGTTTTTTTGAAAAAATAGACAGGGAAAATGTCTATACCATATTTCATTTTACAACAGGATTGATGTTTGAATAGGCAGTAAAACTGTTCACTTGACAAAAAAATCCAAAAATAGAAAAAAGACTATTTTTGGATTTTTAATATTATAGTAAGAGTGAAAAACATAAAAAAAATACTTTTCTACTTAGTTTGTATAAATTTCCAATTGTTGAGAAAAGTAATCATTATTTTTGGTGGTATGTAAATTTAAGTGAGAATATCGATTTAAAATTCTTCTAACTTCCCACAAACCTAATCCAGTATTATTAGGTTTTGTGCTAAAGTTCTTTTCATAAATTTGATCAATTGAAATTTCTTTATTATCATATGTATTTTCTATAATAAGCATTTGTTTATATTTATCTTTTTTAAAAAGAATATTAATGGTTCTTTTTTTACAATCTTTAGAGGCTTCTATTGCATTATCTAATAGTATACCTAAAATTCTAGTAAATTCATAAATTTTGATATTTAAGTTGTTTAAATCTAGAAAAATCTCTAAATTTATTTCGATATTGTGTTCATGAGCAATGTAATATTTAGTAGCTAAAATATTGTAAATTGCAGGATTGTTAATAAGATTTGAATTTAAGGTGTAATGATTATTTAGAATATTACACTCTGTTAAAATATCTTTATAATATTTTTTCAAACCGTTTAAATCGCCAGTATCAATATAGCCACCAAGTCCTTGAATGATATTGTGAAAACTATGTTTGAAAGCACGCAAATCATCGTGAATGTTTAAAATTGTTTTATTACATAATTTTAAATTATCAATTTTTCTTTTTGCATATTCAATTTTACATGTTTGTAATGCAATTATAATAGAAGCTAAAAAATAAATATCCAAAATAAAAAGATAGGAAATGTTGTTATGTAAGTTTTCTAAAAAGAGATATGCTAAAAATGTTAAAAGAGAATTGATTATGGACAAAATAATAATAATATGTGATTTTTCATTGATTGATGTAATGAATAGAAAATCACATGGTTCATGTTGAAAAAAGAAATATATAATAAAACCAACACTTAAATATAGAAGGATAGATATAATTTGTGCAATTGGAAACGTTAGGGAAAAGGTGAAAAGCAATATATTTAAGAGAATAATTGAGTTGAGTGTAAAAAAAGAAAAGATTTTTAATAAAGGTATTTTTTCCAAAAAAATAAAAACAATACTTGAGCAAATTGGCATGAATATATAACTATAAGTGTCATTCATAAAAAAAATACAAACAATAAAAATAACTAAATTACTAACGATATAAGTACATAAAGTTTTTTTTGAAATATTAATTTTAAAAAGTTTTTGAAACAATATAAAAGATACTCCTGTAAATAATAAACTCATCAGATTTTTCACTCCTTAGTGTATTTTATTTGTTATTACGCTTGTAATGACAAATTATACTTTAAAATAAAAGTTGCAATTTGTCAAGACCTATTTTCAAAAAAATAAAAAATAGAAACAAACAAAAAAAGTTTGTTTCTTTTTAAAGTACGACGGTTAATGGGGTTGCTAATAAAATAGCAAAAAATTACAAGACAACAGTAAATGCTACAATAGCATGTTCAATGTATTCTGTATCACCTTCAAAGAATACACGATATTTACCTGCTGGGATAGATATGAAATCTGTTGTGACTGAACCGTCAGCTTCAAAAGGTATAGTAAGGTTATAAGAACCACCATTTAAATCAGTTATGTGACAATAAATTATATCAGTAGCATCATGATTAGCACAAACAGCATAAAGAGAAATAGAATCAGCATCCATATGAAGAGTAATTGGTTCAGCTTCACTACAATCAGTGAACCATTTATCTTCATAAAAGGCAATATTAAGAACATTATCGCCTGTTATGCTTGTGGCAGCGAACGCGGGTATAGAATTTGTAATCAAAACTACAAATGTAAATAAAATAGATAAAATTTTTACGTTTTTTAATAATTTTTGTTTCATAAATTTTCCTCCTTAAAATAAAAAAATTCCCATAATACCATCATTTATGATGAAAAGATAATGCAAAATTTTATCTTTTATCAACGTAAATTAATTAAAAAAATATTGTTGCAACAAAAACTACATTTATAAATATACTACGACAAATTACAAATGTCAATAGTTTTTCGACATTTTTTGACAAAAAATGACAAAAATCGACAAGTTTTCTAAAAAACTAACGAGATGTGTTGACTTTATCCGAAAATTATAGTAAAATAACCCCAGAAGTTGCTACTAAATACAGTAGGAATAAGGAGGTATAGAGATGATTAAAATATCAGATGCAGAATTAGAAGTTATGAAAGTAATTTGGGGAAGAAAAGAAACAACTTCATTAGAAATTATTAAAGAATTAGAGCATTGTAATTGGAATGATAATACAATCAGAACTTTAATCAATAGATTGATTGCTAAAAAAGCTGTTGGAATTTCTAAAAAAGAAGGAAAAACTTATACATATGTGCCTTTGATTAAGCAAGATGAGTATAAATTGAAGAGAAGTAGAAATTTTGTGAAGCAACTGTTTAATGGTTCAATTCATGATATGATTCTTAATTTTATTGATAATGATGAATTGTCAAAAGAAGATTTGCAAGATTTAATGAATAAAGTAAATGAAAAGAAAAAGTAGGGAAGGTTATGAAAATTATTCAAAATTTTATCATAAGTCTTTATAATCAATTGTTCTATATGTCGCTTATTGCAACAATTATTGGTTGCTTTATTTTGATTTTTAGAAAAATAACAAATAAAAAATTAGAGCCCAGATGTCACTATATCATTTGGGTAATTTTTGTTATTGCTTTAATCTTTCCAGTTACTATTCCAAGTAAAATGAGTATTTATAATTTTATAGATTTGAGAAGAGAAAATAGGCAATATGCAAATGACACATTAAGTTTAGCAAGTAATGTTAATGAACTCGAAGTTTATAATAATATCAAGGATAAAATTTCAAGTAATAATCATGAAAATGGAAAAAATTTTTCAAAGATTATGTTAGATATTATTTTTGTTGTATTTTTAATAAAACTTTGTAAGTCAATAATTTCTTATATTATTTTAAATCGTACAATATGTAAAAATGAAGTAGAAGATGAGAGAATTAATAAGATATTAGAAAATTGTAAACAAGCTTTGAAAATTAAGAGAAATATTAAGATAATGGAACAAGAAAATATTAGAGTTCCTTCTATTATTGGGATTTTTGAAATAAAAATTTTATTCACATATACAACACTTCTGTTGAGTGACAATGAACTGAAAAGTATTATAATGCATGAGTTATCACATTACAAAAGAAGAGATATTTTGATGAATTGGTTGATTATGATAATAAAAGAATTGTATTGGTTTAATCCAGCCATAAGTTTATTTTTTGTTTATATGAAAATGGACATGGAACTTGCAACAGATGCTTTGGCAATTAGTAAAATGGAGGATATAACAGATACAGAGTACTGTGATGTTATTTTGAAAATTGCAGGTTTAAATAGTGTGAAAATAGGATATGTACTTGGATTAGTTAGTGCAAAAGAAAAGTTAAATAATAGAATTGATGCAATTTTTCAAAAAGAAGAATTTAAAAAGTATAGTGTTTTAATGCTAATTAGTACTATTTTTATGATGTTGTTTATGTTGCTGATTTTGTATCCGACTTCGTATGAAAGTTTTGAAGTACCAAAATTATATTTACAATTGGAAGATGGAAGTAAAATTGATATTTCAAAACAAGAAGAGATTAAGCTTTTAAGTGGATCTAATTTTAAACTTTTAGCAGAAGGTGGAGATTATAAGAAAATTGTTTTATATGAAAAACAAAATCTAATTACAGATGAGAAAGACTTTCTTTTGATTAATTTAGGGAGCAATATTGAGATAGGAATTGGTGAGTATATTTATAAATTTATATTAGATT